>CAINXS010000031.1 GCA_903854995.1 Candidatus Moraniibacteriota bacterium
CGTCTTGCAGTACTTTGTACCGATATTTCGTGATCCAGACGATATGGATCTCGATACGGAAAACGCTATGCGAAGGTGTCCGGTATCCTTTGGTCATGAGACCAGAATACCATGCTGAAGCCTTCGCCTGAAGGCGAGGGTTTTGACCCAACCCGGAGCGGGACTATAAAACGTTTTTCCGAGGATTTCTTATCTTCAAAAGCGCTCAAACCCTTCGGACCCTGAATAATCAAGACGTCATTGGTTGGACCGTTTATAATGAAAAACCTCCCCGATCGAATCACTCATGGTGACGACGGGGAGGCTTTTTCGTTTCATGGCAAAACAGAAAATTCATTTGATATCCGATAAAAAAAACGAATCCCCGATTCAGCGTTGAACCGGGGTTTCGAAAGAACAGTTTTGGCGTTCGTCAGAATGCGGGAGCGAACTCCTCCTGCGCAATACGAACAAATCCGATCGGGGAATCACCACGATCATACGCGATGACGGTGAGTGTCTTGTTTATCGCATTCGCGATCTGCTCCCATGGAATCCGCTCCCAATCCACAGGGTCCTTTACCTGCGCTCGCGTGCGCTCCATTTCGTTTATGATGGAGGTCGGCGCCTGAATCCCCCATAGCGCTCCCATCTTCGATATCCTGCCAAGCTCCATCGTCCCGTCATCAGGGATGAAAACTCGGCACCGTACCGGACCGCCGCCGTGAAGCTCAGACGGTCGCACGATTACCGTCCACCGATCTGAACGCAACGTGTCGTACCGGCAGTGGCTCCTGATAATTTGGCTTGGCTGGTTCGTGACGCCCAGGAACGACGGATGAAGTTCGCTGAACGGATCGAGATCGGTGGTGTGCAGATACGACTCCAACCGCTCCAACCGTTCGTCCGGCGAAACCCCGCGAAGAAACCCGAGCGAAAGCGTCTCGTCCGCGATTCGCTGCGACGGAATGTCTATCGCGATGATACGATCCGATTCGAGAACGACCGGCTTTGCGTATCCCGGCACATCCAGGAACAGTCCGTCACGACCAGCACTGTCCGATCGCGGAAACCCGAACAGCAGCCGTTCGGCATTCCGTTCGTCCAGGACAAGCACAGAAAGCGCTCCGTACCGATTGGATTGCTCCTGGTCACCCGACTGGCCCAGAAGAGCCAGATATTTATCTATTTGCGACTGTCGCATGGCAGTCCCTCCCCTTTAAGTTATCGATTGCTTCAGAATAAATTTAACGAACCTTCCGACCGGATATGATATCCGTACCGCCACGTTCCGTCAAACATTCCGCTCCGATCTGCAGCATACACATTCCGCCTAAAAGGCAAGGCCCATAAAAGCCTTAATTTCTATCATCTCGGAGTGCGAGGAATTCACCGCGTGTCGCGGATGGAAAGTGCGGCCGGAACGCCGATAACAAGAATCAACATACCAAGGACAAGAAACAGGGAACGCATCGGGAACAAAAATAACAGCCCCGAAGAAATGGCCGCTACCGCGAGATACGCGACCTGATTTGAATTTCGGAAAAGACTCATCACGTCGGCGTCCGCTGCCGATATCCGTTTGAAAAAATGCGTGTCCACCATCACTTCGATCATCCCCGCTCCGGATCGCAGGACGAACAGGACTGCAGCCCAGACAATCGGTCGACCGTCCAAAAAAGTAAGGGACGCGGTAGCGAGACCGAGAATCGTGAAACCGATGGTGATGAACTCTTTCTCCCCGAACAACGAATCGGAAAGCTTCCCGAGAGGCACGTTGAGAAGCATCGATGGCACGAGCATGAACGCGAGTATCCGACCGATGTCCGTCCACACGAATCCCAGATAATTATGCAGGTAAATCGGCACATAAATCATGATGAGCGCCGAAGAAAACTTGAGAAGGAAACCGACAAGAAACGTCATGGCCAGCTCCTTCTTCCGAAACACGTGACCGACAGCCTTCCGGAGACTGGTCCGCACGTGCCGCCGGTCCCGGTATCCGCGCAGCGACAAGAGTACGCCCGTCGAAAGAGCCATCACACCCATTCCCGCGACGAATGCCACGGAATAATTCCCGTCGGTAAGCAGAAACGACAATGCGAGAGGGACGGCAAAAAACGCTAGGTTCGACAACGCGAACACGGCACCGCGCACCGCGCCGGTCTCCCGGTTCGCGGATCGGCTCTCATAGAACAGATCTATCGCCAAAAACAAAAGACCGACCGAAACCGAATACGAGAGATAGGCCGCAAGCACCGACCACACGCTCACGGGGAACGCGAACTCGAACAACGAAAGCAAGATCAGGAACGCCGCGACGACCGCGACCGGAAGCGTTCCGGAAGCTCGGAACATCCGTGGGGCAAGAGCGAGCGCGACGAACGTCAATACCGCACCGAGCGCGTAAAACGCCCCGATCGAAGACTCCTTGACGAAGCCTGAGAGATACGAGGAAAGCACGTAGGTCGGAAATGCGATTCCGACGGATACGAGGAACTCGAGGACGTGCAGGACAAGGAATGGTCGCGGTTTCTTTTTGTATGGCATTGCTCCGTTTTCAATATCTCCATGATACCACGACAGTCCGAAAGTTACGGTTTCGCACCGCACCCGCACAAAAACGAGAAACGTTCACGGTTTCGTGAACGCCTCGTCTCGTACTTCCATCAGGGCTTCTTCCTGAACAGCCATGCGGGAAACTGCCTCAAGCAGATACCGTTTCTCGACACATGCACGATAGTACATCCTCCGGTAGCCGACATGGTTACCGCGTCGACGTTGAACTCATAGCCGTACTTTGTTTTATAATGTCCGATGTTTGGGTTCTGCTTTTCGTCCACCCATACCACGCAGTTCCCTTTCTCAATTCCTTCTACATGAGGACAGAAGTTTCTCTTGGCTTCAGGCATCGGGCACCTCCCGTTAATTGGTTCTTAGCTTCCCATTTCTAATGCAACAAGGGCATTGAATTTTTCTTTCGGAGTGGAAAAGTCGAGTGCCTTTCTCGGACGTTCGTTGAACTCGTCCTGAACCTTCTTGATCGTCCGTCTC
>CAINXS010000032.1 GCA_903854995.1 Candidatus Moraniibacteriota bacterium
CGATTTCAGTTTTGACGGTCGTTCCATAATATGATAAAATCCCTTTGGGTCCGAAGAGCCTTTCTAAAAAAAATATGAAGCATGCAAAACTCGGTTTCACACTGATCGAACTTCTCATCGTCATCGCGATTATCGGTATCCTCGCATCCATCGTGCTTGTAAGTCTTTCGAGCGCTCGGGAGAAGGCGAAGGTGGCGGCTTTCAAGGCGGCAACCCATTCGATACAGACTGCGGCCATCATGTCGTGTGACACGAATGCTACGCTGAACAGTACCACGCTCCCTGTCGGAAACGCCTCATATGTCAACACGACGCTCAACTTCGTGAACCAGAACTGCGGAGTGACCGGTTCGGGAACTTTCAATGTTATCGCAAGCTCACTTAATCTTGCGACCGGTTGTACCGCGACCATGAGTCCGACGGGTGTCGTATATAACGGCTGCTAGTGTGACCATTCCCGGAGACTCGCGTAGTACGGCTCTTCGGTTTATGCCTCTCGGCTACAATTCTTGGAAAGCGGAACGATTTCCCGTATCGAGGTTTGTTCGTAGTTGGACGGTCCTATTGCCGGCCAATCGTAGCAGGAACACTCATGATGTTTATCTTTGTGGCCGCAGGGCTTCTCGTCGGGAGTTTTCTGAACGTCGTGTTGACGCGGCTTGAGACCGAAGAGTCGTTCGTTTCGGGCCGTTCGCGTTGCGATTCTTGTCGGGAAACGATCCGTTGGTATGACAACATTCCTGTCTTGTCGCATATCGTGCTTCGCGGGAAATGCCGATACTGTGGTGTCGCGATTTCCCGCCGGCATCTGATCATGGAGCTCTCGACCGCCGCCATGTTCGCTCTTGCCGGAGCGGTTTTTCCTGCCGCATCTACGCTGTCGACCGCTCTCGGCCTGATTTTCGTTCTTGGAATGATCGGAGTCCTCGCGGTGGTATTCGTTCACGACCTGATGCACATGGAGATTCCGGTTTCCGTACTCGTATTCGGAATCGTCTGGACGGTCGTCTCGCTGTTTCTCATCTGGATATCCGCAAGTCCGGCAGAGCCGTTTTTTTCCTCGCGATTATGGGAAGGAATCATCGGTGGCGCGATAGCGTTCCTCCTGTTCTATTCGTTGGTTTTTTTCTCCGACGAGACGTGGATGGGAATGGGAGATGCGTGGTTGGCGCTCATTCTGGGATTGGCACTCGGATGGAAATTGCTTCTTCCGGCACTGACCCTCGCGTTCGGTTCCGGGGCGGTCGTCGGAATCGTCCTTATCGTTCTCGGTCGGAAGGGGTTACAAAGCCGCATCCCGTTCGGACCGTTTCTCGCGGGGAGCGTGATTGTTATGCTTATCTTTGGTACAATCATAGGGAATGCATTCGGATATTTCTTGATCTAGGAAAATATGGGAGTCGGACGGAACTCATGTCATGCGAAACGGCGGGGATTCACCCTGGTCGAAGTGATCATCACGACGGCGATTATCGGAATCGTTTCGGCGGTTTCAATCGTTTCGATGAGCGGATTGAAGGTTAAGCGCGAAGTGGAAGGGAATGCTCGTATCGTGGCCGCAGTCATACGCGAGGCGCAGAACAATGCGATTACGGGAAAGAATATCCGCGGCGCCACGTGCACAATGAATTCCAATCCCGCGGAATGTGCGCCCTGCGGTTTCGAAATCAGCGCGTCGGGAAACTCGTATATTATGACGCAGTCGAATGCGGACCTGTCGGGAGGAGGTACCTGTTCCGCATACGGAGGCGGGCAAAGCGTTTTGCTGACGAATGGGGTGACGATTTCTAACCAGAAAGTCCGGTTCGTCGTACCGCGTGCCGAACCAAAGACATCGATGGACGCCGATCTCGATTCCGGTTCCATCGATTTCGTCCTGAGCAAGGGTGCCGTGTCGATCCACGTCTGCGTATACCCGCTCGGAAGGGTAGAGGAGCGGCCGATCGGGAGTGTCGACTGTAACTAGGGTGCGAACGCGTCCGATATGAACGGTAAACGAAAAAAACTGAACGGTTTCTCCCTTGGTGAGGTGCTGCTTTCGATTTCGGTATTGACCGTCGGCGTCTTGCCCGTCATGGCGGCGATGACCAAAGGCTTCCAATCGTCGCTCGAAAGCAGGGATGTCATCGTTGCGTCCGGCCTCGCACAGGAGGGAACGGAACTGGTGAAGAACGCGAAAGATAACAATGTGTTGGCCGGCAACGCGTCTCTCTCCGTCTGGTTGCCTTCCTCGGGATCAACGTGGAACGACTGCCGGATCGATCCTGCGGACCAGGTGCTCTCTCCGGGCCACAGGATTTCCTGCGGATTGGGGGAATCGTCCTTCAAGCTGTCCATACAGTCACTCAATTTTCTCGGGCACGGCGGTGCGGGTGCGGCCTCGAAATTCTTTCGGAAAATCCTTCTTGATTACGGAGGTTCCGGGAACGAGCGGGTAACCTGTATCAGTGCCGTATATTGGGGGAGCTATACCCCGTCGGGTATCGTCGACGCGAAGGCGAACTGCAAGGTGGGCAACAAATGCGTGTATGCGGAATCGGTACTGACACCGTGGGGAACTTAGTCATTATGGACGGGAGTATGAAAGGAAAACGAAAACAATCCGGGAGGAAGGCCGCGGGATTCACGCTCATAGAGCTGATCGTCTCGATCGGCGTGTTCGCGGTCATGTCCGTCTCTTTGGCGGCGGCGTTCACTTCGGGATTTTCCACGTTCGGAAATTCCCGCGAAATCCAGCACGATGTCGAGGCCGCGCAGTATTCGATGAACATGCTCGCGAAATATCTCCGAACGAGCACGGTCATCGAGGTCTCAGCGGCCAAAGACGAAATCCGATTTTATGATTATTCGGCGAAGCGTTGTTTTGAATATCGTTTTGATTCAGGTGGTACGTTTCAGGTCAGATGGAAGGATATCGCCTTGCTGACCGATGTGACGACGGATTGTTCCTCGTCGACTTTTGGTTCGTGCGGTGATCCGTCGTGTAGCTGGAAGAATCTCACCCCTACCGTCGGATCATACGTTACCGGTCAGTTTTACGCGACGACTTCGACGAACGGGGCGACGAAATCGGTGGGTCGAGTCACGGTAACGATGTCCGTCAAGAAGAGCTCTACCGCTAAACTCAAGTCCGACATACAGACGACGGTTTCGCTCCGCGACTACGACTATGTCGCGAAGACCCCCTGAGTCCCGGTCGGTCTCCGGTCCGACATGACGGTCGGAAGCGGTGTCTTCGACCGCCCATCCGGGCGGTCTTTATGTTTTTCGACCGTTCAGCTATGATATCCGGGAGGGCTTAAGCTACGGTTTCTTCGCTTGGAAACGGGAATATGAATACGGAGCAGGCACGCGAACGGATACGAAAACTCAGGGAAGAAGTCGAACGGCATCGGCTTCTGTACCATTCCCACGACGCGCCCGAGATATCGGACGAGGCGTACGATTCGCTGTTCCATGAGCTGCTGCGACTGGAGGAGACATATCCGCAGTTTCGATCGGACACGAGTCCGACGACGCGGGTCGGCGGCGATCCGCTCGATCGCTTCGAAAAGGTGCGACATGCCTCGCGACAATGGTCATTTGACGATATTTTCGACGGTGACGAGCTTCGGGCATGGGACGAGCGGGTCCGGAAGTGGCTCCTGAAGGCAGGAGTCATGACCGATCCGACGTATTGCTGCGAGCTTAAGATTGACGGGTTGAAGGTCGTGCTGACATATGAGGACGGCGATTTCGTCCGTGGGGCCACCCGCGGAGACGGGGAGGTCGGCGAGGATGCGACACGGAACCTGCGGACGATCCAAAGTATCCCGTTGGTACTGGCCCGACCGCTTTCAATGACCGTGATCGGCGAGGCATGGCTTCCGGAAGCCGAACGTGCGCGGATCAACCGGGAGCGCGAGGCAGCCGGAGAACCTCCGTTCGCGAACGTCCGCAACGCCGCCGCCGGTTCCATACGGCAGCTCGATTCGAAGGTCACCGCTTCCCGGCGTTTGGACTCGTTCGCCTACGATATCGATTCGATTGAGGGCGTTCCGGTTCCGGACACACAGATCGGCGAGCTGGAACTGTTGCGCGATCTCGGGTTCAACGTGAATCCGAACTTCCGACGCTGCACGACGCTTGCCGAGGTCGAGGAATACTACCGGGAATGGACGGACCGTCGGCACGACCTTCCATACGCGCTCGACGGGATCGTGATCAAGGTCGATGCGCGGAACATGCAGGAGACGCTCGGATATACCGCGAAAGCCCCGCGATTCGCGATAGCGTACAAGTTTCCCGCGGAAGAGGCGACGACCGTCGTGGAAGACATCGGCATACAGGTCGGTCGGACGGGTGTGCTGACGCCGGTCGCGCACCTTCGCCCGGTCCGCATCGCGGGGACGGTCGTTTCCCGCGCGACGTTGCATAATGCCGACGAGATCGCGCGGCTCGGCGTCCGCATCGGGGATACGGTAATCATACGGAAAGCGGGCGACATCATTCCCGAGATACTCGGCGTCGTCACGAATCTCCGTTCCGGTACGGAACGGGAATTCCATATGCCCGACGAGTGCCCCATCTGCGGGGGAGCGGTCGCGCGTCGCGCCGTGGATGAGAAGGGGGGGCGTTCGAGTGTAGCCCTCTACTGTGCCAACCCGAAGTGCTTCGCGGTCGAACTCGAGAAGATCATCCATGCCGTTTCGCGCAAAGGATTCGATATCGACGGATTGGGGGAGAAGATCGTCGAACAACTTTTGAACGAGGGACTGATTTCCGACATGGCGGACATTTTCGATCTGACGGAAGGGGATCTGTTGCCGCTCGAACGGTTCGGAGAGAAGTCGGTCGCGAACCTTGTCGCGGCGATCGGGAACGCGAAGAAGATCCCGTTCCGGAGGTTCGTCTATTCCCTCGGCATACGGCATGTGGGCGAGGAGTCCGCGATCCTTATCGCCGAACATCTGCATGAGCTCTTCCCGAAACGCCTCGCGGGGCTCAAAGACATCGCCGAGCGGTTTCCTTCCGTCACCCCGGAGCGGTGGGCGGAGATTCCGGGATTCGGCGAGAAATCGGGTCGGAGCCTGGCGAACTGGTTCAACGACGAGGCGAACATCAGGCTTCTCGGGAAGTTCGTGGAATTCGGGGTCGAGACGGTGTTCCCGAAAGCGGACGTGCTTCGGAAAGAGGGGGTGTTTTCTGGGAAGTCGATCGTGGTAACCGGGACATTGTCGCGCTTTACAAGAGACGAAGCGAAAGATATCATAAGGAAGAACGGCGGGCATCCGTCGGGGTCGGTGAGCGCGAAGACGGACTTCGTTCTCGCAGGCGAGGATGCCGGCAGCAAGCTGTCGAAGGCGGAGGAACTCGGCGTCCATGTGCTTTCCGAGGACGAGTTTCTGGGGATGATCGGGTGAGGCGACGGTCGGTGAAACGGATATCGATATCGTCATGCTGACAAGCGAAGAGGTCAAACACATCGCACTGCTCGCCCGGATCGGTCTTACCGATTCCGAGGTGGAGAAATACCGGAATGAACTTTCCGGTGTTCTTGATTTTTTTCACGAACTCGGTGAACTGGATCTTTCCAGGGAATCGGTCGGTGACGGCATCCCCGTGAAGGAAAACGATACACGTGAGGATCGCGTCGCGGAATTCGTCGAAATCGGGCGGGAAGATATCCTGAACGGCGTTCCAGTGAGGAAGGACGGATTCATAAAGGTCCGATCCGTGTTTTGAGAACCGTACGATTTTTTTACCTCTTCCGATTTCGAAGACGCAATTACTGGGAAATCTTTTCACTTTTCACTTGCGACTTTTCACTTTCGTTATGATCCGAGAACTGCACGAAAAACTGAAATCGGGTACGTTGACCGCGGTTAGCCTCGCGGAATCGTATCTTTCCCGTATCGACGAGCGCGACGGCGAGATCGGCGCGTTCCTTTCCATCCTTGGGGAGGATGCGAGAAAATCCGCCCGGTTCGTCGACGAGAAAATCGCCAGAGGCGAAGAAATCGGTCTTTTGGAAGGCGTTCCCGGTGCCGTGAAGGACAACATGTGCAAGGTCGGAACGCGGACGACCGCGGGCTCCAAGATTCTTGACGGATACGTGTCCCCGTACGACGCCACGGTTATCGAACGGCTGTCCGGCGCGGGCGCTGTCATTCTTGGGAAGACGAACATGGACGAGTTCGCGATGGGGTCGTCCACGGAGTCGAGCGCGTACCGTCAGACGAAGAATCCGGTTGATCCGGAGCGGGTTCCCGGAGGCTCGTCGGGTGGCTCTGCTGCCGCGGTCGCGGACGGGATGGCCGTATTCGCCCTCGGAAGCGATACGGGCGGGTCTATCCGCCAGCCGGCATCCTTTTGCGGCATCGTCGGTCTCAAGCCGACCTATGGTCGCGTGTCCCGATACGGTCTGATCGCCATGGCATCCTCGCTCGATCAGATCGGCCCGTTCACGCAGACGGTCGAAGACGCGGCCATCGTCTTTTCCGAGATATACGGATATGATCCGATGGACGTGACTACGGCGGAGAGCGATGGAAAGCGTTTCGAAGATTTCCTTTCCGGTGATATATGCGGACTCCGCATCGGCGTGCCGAAGGAATATCTTTCGGGCGGGCTCGACGACCGGGTCCGGAAGACGTTTGACGCTTCCGTGGAGCGGTTTCGCTCGCTCGGTGCGGAAATAAGAGAGATATCGCTTCCGCATGCGAAGTACGCGTTGCCTGTCTATTACATCATCATGCCGTCGGAAGTGAGTTCGAATCTCGCCCGTTTCGACGGTGTCCGATACGGCATGTCCGTGGACGATAAGACCGAACGGTTCTCCGAATCGGACACGCTGCTCGAGACCTATCTCGACACCCGCGGCTACGGATTCGGTGACGAGGTGAAACGTCGGGTCATGTTGGGAACGTACGCGCTGTCCGCCGGATATTATGACGCATACTATAAGAAGGCGCAGGATGTACGGAAGCTGATCCGGAAGGATTTCGCGGATGCGTTCCGTGAAGTGGATCTCGTCTTTTCCCCGACGGCGCCCGAGCCGGCGTTCCGTTTCGGCGCGAAGCAGGACGATCCGGTCGGCATGTACCTTTCGGACATATATACGGTAACGGCGAACCTTGCGGGAATTCCAGCCATATCGTTCCCCATGGGGACCGTGGAAGAGGAGGGGAAAAGGCTTCCGGTCGGCGGGCAGCTTATGGGAAAATGGTTCGATGAGGAAACGATGCTCCGTGCCGCGGACGCGTTCGAGAAAGCCGGCGCGGACGAACGAAAATAACACGAACCGAAATGTCTTTCGACATGACATCACTCATAGGGATACTGGTGATCTTCTGGCATGGCGTTCAGAAGTCCTCGTTGTTTTTTCTCGTGTCCCTGTTCCTCAAGCTGTATACTCTCGTGGTATTTATCGATCTCATCCTGCTTCTGCTGGTCCACGATATCCGATCGAATATCCAGAAACAGGTGTTCGGCGGAAGGCGGCCGCTTATCCAGCCGGCAAAGTTTCAGAAACGTTGGGAGGCCATCAAGACAAGGACGAAAAGCGGGAACCCCTCCTATTACAAGGCGGCCATCCTCGAGGCCGATGCGCTTGCCGACGAGATGCTTGGGGAAATCGGCTACGAGGGCGGAGATATCGGGGAGCGCCTTTCGCTTATCATGCCCGGTCAGCTGCTTTCCGCGGAACGGCTGCAGGAGGCGCACAAGGCCCGGAATCGGATTATCCGGGATCCGGACTTTACACTTTCCAGAGAGGAAGCGGAAGAGCTTTTGGCTTTCTATGAGGGATTTTTCGGAGAGTTGGAGCTGTTATAACGGAAACATATGACACGTGAACGATTCAGAGCGGATGATTCGCATGTGGTCGCACCGCATGAGCGGTACGATGATGTCGCGATGTATCTCATCAATGAGAAGAAGCAAAAACTCGTCAGGATCGACCTTGGAGCGGATTATGGCGACGCAGCAGATTCCCTTATCGTCGCTGCAAAAGAGTTGCTCCGTGAAATTCAGAAAGCGGAGGATGATGAACACCCTGTCCGTATCGAGATAGACGCCAAGCGGCTTTTCAGTTCAAACGAGCCGAACCCGGAATATCTTTCGGAAATCTTTTCCACGATCGGCCGGTATCGTGACTCGATAGCCTTAGCCAATCATGAACAAGCCGATGGACTTCGGGAGATTGAGGAATCGGCGCGAGAAGTGATCGCCCTTGCCGAAATTCTCCGCCTCATTTGGGTTCTTCGGAAGTTTGTCCTTGACTGGGACGGGATCGATTTCGACAATCCCGAAGGCGTCTCACGGACGATGGCGCTTTTGCTTGATGCGCTGAGCGGGGCCGGTGTTTCGGCTGTGTCCGAAGCGGGTGATTCCCCGCATGAAGGGATATCCGGCGTCGCGTTCGGCGCGTGGGTCCAGGAAGGCGTGCAGGAAATGTTCGATGAGTTGGAGAGTCCGAGGCAGGATTCTTTGTCGCGGATTGCCGAGATCGCGGAGCGGATCCGTGCCGCCGCCTTCAGGGAACAGGAGGGCGATATGGCCGCGGGAAAACCTTCTTAATCGATTCACACCTAGGGTCCGATCCGTCGGGTTGACAGGAAGGTCCCGGCTTGGTATGCTTGTCCCATACGAAAAGCCTGTGACGGGCTTTTTTTGAAACAGGAAATATGCAGAAAATCATCGAATTTCTGAAGGAGGCGAAGGCGGAGCTGCTTCGGGTCGTCTGGCCGACGAAAGAGAGGATGATCCGGGATACGGCCATCGTGCTCGGCATCTCGCTTCTGACGGCGGTCTTTCTCGGGTTGCTCGACTTCCTGTTCGAGACGCTCGCGAAGGAGTTTCTTTTCTAGCCGATAAACGTTTCTTTTTTTCCCCAATCCTATGGCGAAGCAGACACAACATCACGGTCGGGCCTGGTACGTGCTTCACACGTATTCCGGATACGAGGACAATGTCGCCCGAAACCTCCGTCAGCGTATCGAGTCCATGGACATGCAGGACTACATCTTCGATATCCTGGTTCCGAAGGAGAAGAAGATCAAGATCAAGGGAGGGAAGCGCGTGACCGTCGAGGAGCGCATCTATCCCGGATACGTGCTCGTGGATATGATGGTGACGGACGCGTCGTGGTACGTGGTCCGAAACACCCCGAACGTCACCGGGTTCATCGGTCTCGGCACGACGCCGACCCCGATCGATCCCAAGGAAATCGAGGCGCTCCGGAAGCGGATGGGCGTTTCCGAACCGAAGTACAAGGTGGATGTGCGCAAGGGCGACGTAGTGAAGGTGACGGACGGTCCGTTCAAGAATTTCGACGGGAAGGTGGAGGAAGTGGACGAGGAGAAGGGAAAGCTCAAGGTGTTCGTGTCCCTGTTCGGACGCGAGACGCCAGTGGAGCTGGACTTCCTGCAGGTGAAGAAGGCATAAGTTTTCAGTGGGTAACCAATAATCAGGAACCGATACTCATATCCAACTTTCTTCTCGGTATCGAAGATTGGATTTTGATGATTGGTGATTCATACGACTATGGCAAAGGCGATCAAGACGGTCATCAAGTTGCAGATTCCAGGCGGAAAGGCGAATCCGGCTCCTCCGGTCGGCCCGGCGCTCGGTCAGCACGGTCTGAATATCCAGGGATTCTGCATGCAGTTCAACGAGGCGACCAAGGATCGTCCCGGAGACGTCATCCCGGCGGAAATCACCGTGTACGAGGATCGCACGTTCGATTTCGTACTGAAGACCTCGCCGGCAGCGGAACTGCTGAAGAAGGCGGCCAAGGTGGAGAAAGGTGCCGCGAACCCGAAGAAGGACAAGGTGGGCATCGTCTCGATGGCACAGGTGCGCGAGATCGCGGAGAAGAAGATGGAGGACCTGAACGCGAACGATGTGGATGCCGCGGCGAAGATCGTCGCCGGTACCGCCCGATCGATGGGTATCAAGGTGGAGGGCTGAGGTCAACTTACAACTTACAACTTACAACGGAAAACTGACAACTTACGAGAGCGTGACCCAACAAACAGAACATGTCATGCCGGGCTTGACCCGGGATCCAAGCCCGAGTTTTTCCGGATTCCGGCTCGGGGGCAGGAATGACATGGGATGAATTACCAGAAACGCTCTGCGGATAACCGACGATGGAAGAATGGACGGCGAGACGGGGAACGTTTCAGTCATAATCAACTTGTGGAAGGTACGGGCCCTAATGCCCGGCCACTATCACCACGAACGACAATCATATGAAGCACGGCAAGAAATACCGTCAGGCGGAGGGAAAGATCGTACGGAAGGAAGAATACTCGCTCGAGGACGCGATCGCGTTCCTGAAGGAGAACTCGGTGGCCAAGTTCGACGAGTCGGTCGAGGTACACATGCACCTGTCCGTGAATCCGAAGAAGTCCGACGAGTCGGTCCGCGCGACGGTCGTCTTGCCGCACGGCACCGGTCGGGTCAAGAAGGTCGCCGTCGTGACGAGCGCCGCCGACAAGGCGAAGGAAGCGAAGGATGCCGGAGCGGTCGTCGTCGGCGGGGAAGAGGTCATCGCTTCCATCAAGGAGGGGAAGCTTATGCCGGGTTCGGCGTTCGACATCATGCTGGCGACGCCCGAGATGATGCCGAAGCTCGCGACCATCGCGAAGATCCTCGGTCCGAAGGGACTCATGCCTTCGCCGAAGAACGAGACGGTCACGGCCAAGATCGCCGAGGCGGTCGAGATGCTTTCTAAGGGAAAGAAGGCCAGCTTCAAGAACGACGATTCCGGAAACGTCCATCAGGTCATCGGGAAGCTTTCCTTCTCGGCCGAAGAACTTTCCGCGAACTTCGCCACGTTCAGCGATGCTGTCCGCAAGGCAAAGCCGGAAACCCTCAAGGGGAAGTTCGTGCTCTCCGTCACGGTGTGCTCCACGATGGGCCCGGGCGTGTCCGTGAAGGCCGCGTAAAACCGCTCTACAGAAGGAAAACGGACCCTTTCCAGGGTCCGTTTTTTGATATATACTGGTCAGGCTAGAGGCAGAGTTCCTGGTCCGAAGTCGAAAGTCCGCATAAGGTTCATTTAGGTCCATCACGTATCGACTGACTTTCAACTTTCAGACTTTCGACTGTAGGCTGCGTTCTTTAGACTTTTCACTTGTAACTGTTACGCATATGATCCTCTCCGACCGCGACATCATCAAGGCCCAGCGCAAGGGTGATATCGTCATCAAGCCGTTTAATCGGAAAAACGTACAGCCGGCGAGCGTTGACGTCCATCTCGACCGGCACTTTCTCGTCTTCGATACGACGCATAACTTCGTTATCGACCCGAAAGCTCCGACGGAAGGGCTTATGAAGCCTGTGGAAATCACCAAGAGCGAACCGTTCATCCTCCATCCCGGCGAGTTCGCGCTCGGACTCATCGCCGAGGAGACCGGCGTGTCCGATTCGTTCGTCGGCCGTCTGGAGGGCAAGAGTTCGCTCGGCCGTCTGGGACTCATCATCCACACGACCGCGGGATATCTCGATCCGGGCAACTCGCTTCACCTCACGCTCGAGCTTTTCAACGCGGGGCGCCTGCCGATCAAGCTCCACTACGGCATGGCAATCGGGCAGGTCGCCTTCGAAGCCCTCTCGTCGCCCTGTGAGCGCCCGTACGGCTCCAAGGGACTCAACTCCAAGTACTACGGCGACAAGAAGCCGATGGCCTCGAAAATGTATCTCAACTTCAAAAAAGGAAAAAAGGGAGGCAAATAGCCTTCCTTTTTGGCTGAAATTGGGAAGTACGGGTATCAGTAGCTTATACAAAGCACAAGATTGATACGAAATGAAATAATTCACTTTACATAAGGATTTTTCGGTAGGAAGATAAAGTCGGAAGTCTGATATTTTTGATATATACCAAGAAATTCAATACAGCTGAGTATGAAAAAGGAAAACTGCTACAGAACAAAATGGTAAGGAAGCGCGCTTCAAAACTAGTCGATGAATATCGGACAAAACGCGGACTATATCGCGATTTTTCGACGACAGTAGAATCACTTATTTGGCAACTTCTTACAGAAGGTAACTATAAGTTTCAGCTCCTTAAATCAAGAGAAAAAGAATCTGAAAAATTAGACGAAAAAATTGAGAGAAAAAAGAAAGAGGGTACAATATATAAAACGCTCGGTGACATAGAGGATCTCGCAGGTGTACGGGTTGTCTTTTATTTGGAAAGTCAGAAGGATGAATTTGTTCAAGTAATAGAAAAGGAATTTGAAAAAAAGGATTTGAGAGTACTTTCGATAAATAAGCCAGGCGGCTATAAAGCAACTCACTGTATATTTGCTCTTGATTCAGGTCGAGCAAAACTTCCGGAATATCGACGTTTCAAGGGGCTGAAATGCGAAATCCAGATAACTTCATCGTTGTATCATGCATGGTCTGAAATTGAGCATGATATCACTTACAAGCCAATTGGTCCGAGGAAATCCTTGAACGAATTAGGGATTGATGAACTTAAAGTCGACCTTGAAAGAACGATGACTAATTACATCGTTCCAGCTGTCGTACGGTTTGAACAGCACAATAAGCTGTATCAGGCTATACGGAAAGGGGCGGATATCTTCAATCAGAGATATAGTTTTGATAAGATGTTTTTTTCATCATCAAATGATGAGATATTCGGCCTACTGGAAATAATTGAAAACTTTCCACAGAAAAAGTCGGATGAAATTGCGAACATTATTCAGAAAATCATAGCAAAAAAACCGTCGAAGCCTGTTGTTATAGGAAAATTTGGTAAAACCGAGTTTTTGGGGAAAACGCACAAAGATGTTCTATTGAAAAGCATCGACCTAATAAAGAAGATTAGATATTATTCCACCGAGAAAGTTCTTACCATTCTGTCCGATTTACTATATTTCTCCGATAAAGGAGTTAGAGAAAACGCGGCAGAGGCACTCAAGGTAGTATCTAGGTTTGACTATGATTTATTGACAAAGAGTAATGTAGGGTATAGTTATCAAAGGCTTGTTATTAATTATATTAAGAAATGGCCTGTTTTAGTTCAACTCTCAAAGATCGAATTTATTTTGGTGGTCACTAAGGAACTTCTCAAATCTTCTGTCGAAGGGTCCGAAATGACAGATGAAAGGACAGTGAGGATGCATTTTACACATGTTGCTCCAACGGACGGTTTGAAGAAGTTGAGAAAGGAGGCGATTAACTTGGTGTTTGATCTTTATAGTCCCGCTCCGGGTTGGGTCAAAACCCTCGCCTTCAGGCGAAGGCTTCAGCATGGTATTCTGGTCTCATGACCAAAGGATACCGGA
>CAINXS010000033.1 GCA_903854995.1 Candidatus Moraniibacteriota bacterium
AGCGCACAGAATCCCGAACGACTGAAGTCTGACGTCAGGGTTCGATGGTGAACGTGTCATTCTGCTGTTCCTCATGTTCGAAGTGGTGCGCGATGTACTCCTCGATCATTTCGGATGAAACGTTGCCGGCGCTCACGGCGAAGTATCCTCTCGCCCACAGGTGCTGACCCCAATAGCGTTTCCGGAGATGCGGGAATTCCTGCTGGAGCAGTCTGGAGGTCTTTCCTTTCAGCTGTTGGAGCAGTTTCGATACGGAGGTCGACGGATCGAGGGAGGCAAGGATGTGGACATGGTCGGAACTGACGACGCCGGAGAGGATTTCGGCGCTCTCCTCCGTACAGATACGGCGTATGAGGTCACGGGTCCTGACGGCGACATCGTCTTGCAGTACTTTGTACCGATATTTCGTGATCCAGACGATATGGATCTCGATACGGAAAACGCTATGCGAAGATGTCCGGTATCCTTTGGTCATGAGACCAGAATACCATGCTGAAGCCTTCGCCTGAAGGCGAGGGTTTTGACCCAACCCGGAGCGGGACTATAAACGAGATTCCCCCGACGAGAGGGCATTTCCACGCGATCGCCGTCAGTGCCGCCAGGACGAAGACAGGGATATTGTGCATCAATAGACCGACGAGTATCTCGGCCGCACTCCGTCCCGGCTCGAAAACGTCGAGCGAAAAGAGTGCCAGAAACAAAACAAACACGATCGAGGCCATCCTCGGCGCCCAATGGACGAACCCGCCGGATTTCCTGTCGTGTCCCGTTTTCATGCCGACATCCTAGCATAAGCGCCCCCGATGGAGAAGGGCCGGGATCAGTCTTCCACCATCCTGTGCTGCTCCGGAGTCCATGCCGGAACGCAGGGCACGAACATGGTCATGGTCCCGTCCCAGAAGTATTTTTCACCTGCTTCGATAAGCACCAGATCGCCCTCATGCAGCATTTGTTCGATACCTTCGACGACGAGTCGGCCCGAACCCTCGATCACGTAGGCGAGTTCCTTACATTCAAGATTGACGGCTCTCCCACTTTCCGGATACCGCCCTGAAAGTTTTATCAAGGCCCCGTTGATATCCGGGTCACCGAGATGATATTCGCTCACGGTACAGGCCTCACCGTTTCGAAACTCCTCGGAATCGTTCTTCCGTATTATCTTCATACCGGTAAACTTGATTGATTACACGAACCGGAACATCATCATTTCTTCATCATGCATCACACGATCACCCTTGGCAATAATGGCGAGATTCGGGTCGTCACCTCGTAATTGATGGTGCCAAGCCTCTCTGCGATTTCCTCCGCGGTGATTCGTTCACTTCCCTGCTCACCAAGCAACACGACTTCATCCTCTCTCCGTACGGATGAAAGATGGCTCACATTCACCACGAACATGTTCATCGCGACACGGCCCAACACCGGACACCGCGTCCCGCCGATAAGGACCTCCCCCACGTTCGAAAGCCCGCGATCATACCCGTCACTGTATCCCTGCGGAATAACGGCGACCTTCGTCGGTTTCGCGGTGATATACGTCAGCCCATACCCGATGGAATGACCCGCTGGGAGCATTTTCACCTGGGCTACATGCGTCACCCATCGCAGCGCCGGCTTCAGATCAAAATCATCGCGTGAAAACCGCGCCTTCAGGTCATCCGAGGGCCACATCCCGTACAATCCGATTCCTGGACGTACCATATCCGATACTCCCCCGTTCGTTTCATACATCATGATTCCGGAACTGGCCGACAGGTGGGTCTTCACGTCGTCGTATCCGTTCGTGCGAAAAGTGGAGACCGCGCCCTGAAACGCGTCTATCTGCTTTTTCGCATGGGAAAAATCCGACGTGTCCTCGATATTCGCGAAATGCGAATACAGTGCTTCCACGCGGATATGTTCACAGCGCCGTAAAGCGTCGAGAATCGTTCCGACATCTTCGGGAAGCACGCCCTGTCGACCGAGTTCGGCGTCTATCTTCACATGAACGTTCGCCGTTTTCCCGAGTGATTTCGCCGCCTCGTTCACTTCCAAAATCCGATCCGCGCCATACACCGAAAGCGTGCCCTCGAGTCGGAGCGCTTCGACGATCTCGTCCGATGCGACATATCCGAGTACCAAGACTGGCTTTCCTGTAACCTTGCGGAGCAGTCCCAATTCGGCCAAATCGTCGATCTGAAAACGATCAGTCACGTGCTCGAGTATCGACGCGACCTCGTTCTGACCGTGCCCGTACGCGTTGGCCTTTATCACCGAAACAACCTCGATTCCGGGACGTACCAGCGATTTCATCGCGGCGAAGTTGTCTCGTAGGTTCTTCTTCGAGATTTCGATGTAGGAAAGCATAGTGTTCGTACGTCAGTGAATGCCCTTTCGATTATATTCCGAAATGACATAAGAGCGCCACAATGCGGACCTTCCTCCGGATCGGATGTGGCGACTCGGACCGAAACAGGGTATCCTGGATATATCAGAAATATCGCACTCCTATGACTAACGATCAGAAAATGCCGGTGATCTTCATCGGACACGGATCCCCGGAAAACGCGTTCGAAAGCAATATTTTCAGCCAAACATGGGCCAAACTCGCCGACACGCTTCCCGTCCCAAAAGCGATTCTCTCGATTTCCGCGCATTGGACCGCCTCGGAGCATTGGAATCGCGGCACCACGGCAGTAACCGCCATGACTGAACCGCGAACCATCCACGATTTTTACGGGTTCCCGGAATTCTACGACGCCTACACGTACGAGGCCCCGGGATCGCCGGAACTGGCGGCACGGGTGATGTAAATCGTGAAAAGCGTCACCGTCGAGGAAGACTCCGAATGGGGTCTCGATCATGGGACATGGTGCGTTCTCAAGAATATGTATCCGGACGCGGATATTCCGGTCATCCAACTCAGTCTGGACGAAAGCCTGTCGCCTGAAGAACATTTTGAAATAGGAAAAGAGCTTGCCGCACTTCGAAGCGAGGGCGTGCTCATCCTCGGGAGCGGGAACGTCGTACTTAATCTGAGCGCCCTCTCCCCCGAAACACATCCCTGGGCGGCGTCATTCGACGAGTTCGTAAAGCGATCGCTTACCGAGACCGACACCGATGCGTTGCTCCGTTATGAAAAACACCCGGATTTCGAATTGGCCCTCCCTACGGACGAACATTTTCTTCCACTCCTGTATGTCTTCGGTGCGGCAGGAAACGACGAACCCCGATTCTTCAACGAACTGATGTTCGCAGGCTCCATATCAATGCGGTGCGTCGCCTATTGGGACCACGAATTGAAGCTGTAAACCCCGATCATCGGAAAACATCCCCGGATGGGGATGTTTTTGTTTCCGATACGACGATTCGCCTCGCTATGCGGCCGCAGCCATGAATCGGAGTATGTCTTCCGCCACGTTTCTTGTCCGACCATGGGTCGGCTCGTAGTGAATATACAAATCCGGTTTTCCATTGATCTCGAGAATGTCGAATGTCTGGGACGAAAGCTCGAGGGAAACGTCCTCACATATGATGTCGATGCCGACAAGCTGCTTGCCGACGGCCTTGGAGGCCTCCACGCATATCCGCTCGATTGATTCGTGAACATCGTCCGTGACGTCCCGCGTCTCCCCTCCCTCGGCCAGACAGGAACTCCGCTTGATATATGCTATGCCATCCTTTGGCATCACGCTTTCCAATGCCACCATCTGTTCGTCCAACAGACGATTGAGCCCCTCATCGAATTCGGTCCGTCTCCTGGTCATATTCTGTTTCTCTTCGATGATCTGCCGTATCGTAGAAACGCCGTCACCCTTGGCGTACGGAGGAATCATCTCGAGCGCCCCGATCACCTTCTCGTCGAGCACGAGGACGCGATATTCCCTGCCAAAGACCATCTCCTGCGCGACCATACTCTTATACTTCGGCAGTTCCCGTTCCAGAATGACTATCGCTTCCGTAACATTCTTTACGAACGGGAAAATGCCCAGGCTTTGCGAGCCCTGGGCGTCCTTGAGAATGATGGGATACCGCAAAATGGCGAGCTGCGCTTCCGCCTCGTCTCGCTCGTAGCTCTTCCCGTAAAAACACGCCGTTTCGGGCGTCGGCAGACCGTTCTCCTGCAGCAGCTTGTGTGTGATGTCCTTACACCGGGTAAACTGGCTGCTGACGAACGACTGGCGCGTGATGGCCATCTTCCGATCGATGAGAAGACGCTTTCCCAAGACGTCGGCATAGAAACATCCGCGCTCGGGAACAAGCTCCACGACGGACCCACCCATACCGAGGACGGCGGATTTGATCACCCGGAGGTTCTTTATCATAGGTCAGGTCGTTCAGGCGGCACCGATCAATCATCGGACAGGGACCGCAATCAGGTTATCTGATTTTGAACGACCCGGTGAAGATCGCGAGAAGCGGATACCGCTTCTCATCAGTCTTTAAGAATACAACGATTCCGATAAAAAGTCAACTTTCGTTGTTAACTCGTCAAGCGTTGTATACACTTCCGGCTATATGGTCGGTGATTCTTTGAATAGGGGTCTTGTTCCCGATGCCTGAGTGTTTCCGTTCGAAGTTGTAGAAACGGACGTATTCCTGAAGGGACTG
>CAINXS010000034.1 GCA_903854995.1 Candidatus Moraniibacteriota bacterium
AAGCCGGGAGTCATTGCAAGGGTGAATCGTTCACGGCAGACGATTCCTGCGGCGTGTCCGAGACCTGTTCCAACGCCGGAACACGCTCCTGCGAATTCAACTGGAAGGAAATCGTTCCGGGGTTCTGAGGGGGGATATTGGAGAGCGTAGTATATTTCGCCGCTTCTTGCGAAGAAGGTACCCGAAGAGAAGAATTCCGGCATGTCCGGAATGATGTAGGGGACAGGTTCCGATTCCAAAAGGAGAGCTCCGATGAGCTCTCCTTTTGTGGTATACTATGGATGCACGAAGTGTGACTCCCCAAACAAAAAACCTATGCGCCGACTCATCGCGTTTCTCGCTGTCGCCGTCCTCTCACTGCCGTTCGTCTCTTTCGCCCAGGAATCCCCACAGGAAGGAACCGTCCTTGCCGACGTCAATCTCTCGAACGCCACCATCGTGCAGAACGACGGGACGACCGTGAGGGTCTCTTCTGCCCAACAAGCTTCCGACCGCTCTGCACTCCCGCCGAACATAAACGACATCATGCGCGAGCAGATGCTCCGGGATGAACGCTTCCAGGGACTCACGGAAGAACAGAAGGAAGAAGCGTTCCGATCCATGCTCGGGGCGGTGAAAAATGCCGAGCAAGTCGATCCGATCGGCGACAAACCGTGCTCAGAAAGCCTCGTCACGAACGCCGACAAAGACACCCGTATCCCATACCTCGCTCTTTCCGGCTATCCGCTCCACGAACTCGGCGACGGAGCAGTCTCCACACTCTCTGCCTGTGTCAGAAACACCGATACATCAGTCGCCAAAGACGTTTCGCTTACCCTCACTCTCGCCGACGGAAACGGCAAAGAAATAGAAACCGTCACCGATACTGGCGCGCTTGTCAATATGGCGTTTTCGACCGCGCACGACTTCTCGTTCGAAAACAGAAGTGGCACCCTTGTCCTCACAGCGACCCTCACGAAAGACGGCGAGGTCCTGGAAACGAGAACGGAGACGTATGACTGCGAAGGCTACGGGTTTTGTCCGATGGCGCTCTTTACCGATGTTCTGAAGAGAAACGGTGTTTTTCTTGCTGTAGGAACATTCCTTCTCGTTGTTTTGATATTGTTTTCAGTACGTTATAAGGATGCCCTTAAGACGTGGTTTCACGACATAAAAGGGAATGGAATGAAGATAGGTATAATACTTCTGTTCGGTGTGCTTGCGTGGGGTGGGAGTGCGACAGAAGTTTCTGCTGACGGGTGTGCTATATTTGGCTTTTACTACCCTACAGGAGTAACTGCTCAAGAGGGAGATTGTTCTATTATGACCTGCAGTTTTTTTACCAGCGTTTTTTCTATAAAACAGTGCTCTTGTCCGTCCAATCAATTCGGTCCGGGTACGATGAGCGTGCAGGATTCCACCACAGGTAATTGGTCCACCTATTCTTCCGAGTGTGCACCTATAACGGTGTATTCGCCCTGCGGGGTTTCGGCTTGTGATGGAAAGATTATAACATTAGGAAGTGATGTTCAGAATATCAACTTGAGAACAAAATATAATGAAGCCTATCCTTCTACGGCCCCCGTCGATGGAGAGAGAATCATATTTGTGATAAACGAAGGAGTAATTGTCGGTTCAAACAACGCCTCCAGTCCCGCGCTTACTGTCGGTTCATGGCCAGACGGCGTTGATCTCCTTCTTGTAAACAATGGCTATATTGCAGGTGCGGGCGGAGACGGTGGAATAGGAGGAAGCGATACGTCCGGTTCCGGTTCAGGGCATCTTGCGGTGTGGGACGGGCATCCAGGGTCTTCCGGAGGAACGGCGTTGTATACTCGTTATCCGATTACGATTATCACCAACGATGATATGATTCGTGGCGGTGGAGGCGGTGGGGGTGGAGGAGCTGGTAGTTGGGCTGACGCTGGTCAGGGTGGAGGTGGTGGAGGTGGATTTGTGTTCGGAGAAGGAGGCCTTGGGGGTGATATACTTAACATAGTAAGATGGGCTTATCCCGGTCAAAGAGATGACCTGAGAGAAGAGAAGAAAGGAGGAGACGGTTCTTTGTTTGCCGGGGGGAGGGGAGAGGTGTTCGGTCTTTTTTATGGATATTACGGAGGAGGTAACGGAGGTGCTCCGGGAGAAGAAGGTGGACATGGATATGCCACATGCTCAAAAGTTGGGCCTGTTGGTGATGTCCCTATTGCCCGTGAGCCTAATCCTTCGCCTAGCACATGCTATGATTATGCGCCCGGCGGAGCAGGAGGTGCCGCGGGAAAAAATGTTGATGGATTAGAATATGTCACGTGGAGTGATGGTGTTGTCAACGGCGTCTGCGGTACCGCCGACGGCGTAGCTGTCCCGTCCATTCCGACAGCCAACCTCTGTTCCTCCGGTACTGCCTCCCCGGTCCCGGTCGCCGGGACTGGCCCCTGGTCCTGGACCTGTTTAGGTCCCGATCCGGTGTCGAGCGCCGATGACGCCTCCTGCTCCGCTCCGAAGGCGCCCACCCTCCGCCTCTGCCAGAACGGCATCTACTATGCCAGGGGAGGGGAAACCGGCATTCCGGTCGCCCTCAACCAGGGAGACGAACGGAACCTCACTGCCATATACGGTCCCGGCACCGATTGCACCACGGTCACGGGCGACATCGACGTCACTTCCTCCATCACCGACACCGCATCCGACGTGGTGACCCTGCTCGGTTCGAACCCGAAGATCCTGCACGGAAACAACGTCCCCAACGCCTCGAACCCGGGTCAACAGACCGCCTCCGAAAACGTCACCGCCACCTATTCCGGCCAGACCGTTACCATGCCGGTCACCGTGCTCGAGAACTGCGTCTCCGGTTGTGCCACCGAAGCCGGGAGTCATTGCAAGGGTGAATCGTTCACGGCAGACGATTCCTGCGGCGTGTCCGAGACCTGTTCCAACGCCGGAACACGCTCCTGCGAATTCAACTGGAAGGAAATCGTTCCGGGGTTCTGAGGGGGGATATTGG
>CAINXS010000035.1 GCA_903854995.1 Candidatus Moraniibacteriota bacterium
CACGGACTTCGATACCGTATCGAGACGGACGATCAAGAAGGTTCAGGACGAGTTCAACGAACGTCCGAGAAAGGCACTCGACTTTTCCACTCCGAAAGAAAAATTCAATGCCCTTGTTGCATTAGAAATGGGAAGCTAAGAAGATACTGAAGTAGCATGTTAGCACGTTTTTTCACTTCTGTCAAACGTTCTCGCTTAAGTTCCATTCTGAAACGCAATATATCACCTCCCGACGACCGTCGGCTCGTGACACCTTTCGGACGGAGAAAAAATCATCACAGAGACTTCTCACTCCGTCCCGATCTTCCAGACGCCCTTCTCCCGAAAGGCAGGGATATTCTGACGACGGGCCGCGTTCAATACTGCGGGAGCCGATTTCTTCTGACGCGGTGATATCGGACATGCAAAATTTAGTGAATTTTTGAATAATAGACATTCTTTTCACTACTTTTTTAAGTGGAAGCGAGAAGTACCGCAAACCGAACATCCGATATTTTTCTATCCGACCGGTAATCGCAAAACATCCGGACTCTCGGCCGAGAGAAACCCATCGACGATTGCGCGGACATGAGTGGCGTCTTTCGCTTCCATAAGCGCGACTCGGAGGTCCTTGGCACCGGAAATGAGCATCGCGATCTTCATGGGATTCCGTGATTAAAAAGAAACGATGGCACGGGTAATCACGCTTGTCATCATGCGGACCAGCCGTCCGATGCGATTCGTCCAAGCTTTTCTTCTATATGTCGGAAGTCATTCACGAATCCGGGGCAGAATTTCTCCGGTTCCCGCGAAAGTTCTTCGACAAGTCGTGCGAACGGGACTTTTCTCCATCCCGATAACTCGTCGTTCAATCTCGGCTCCTCGTCGGAGCGTCCAACACAAATGCCGCAATAATGCCGCATCATGACGCCGTTCTCGATGTTCTCCTGATATATGACGTCAACAAGCGTCAGGTCGCAGGAAATACCGGTTTCTTCGGACAGTTCCCGTTTCGCGGCATCCTCGTAGCTCTCACCGGAGAAAACACTTCCGACCGCCGCCAGATCATAGAGATTCGGTGAAAATTTCTTGGTCGGAGAGCGCCTACAGATAATCAGGCTTCCCGCCGAGTCAAGAAGAAAAACGGCCGCGACGCGCGAAATGAATCCGCGTTCGGATTTTCGGCTTTTGAGATCCGATCCGATAACCTCGTCGTGCTCATTCACGACATCCACCATGTGATCTGACATAGTCCGGTTGTTATATAGCCATCGAAAGTCGTACGTCCGCCCCGACCGAGACGAGAAATTTTGAAACGATCAGTTCCGTATCTGCCGCATTCTTCGAATTCATCAGAGCGATACGAAGTTCTTTCGCATGGTCGAAGCCTCCGACATACGCCTTGGCAAACTTTCGCATCACGTCGAACCGGTGACCCTCTCCATAGAACTGTTCAAAAAGCTTGGCGTGCTCGGCGAGTGCCGATAGTTTTTCCTCGACGATGATATCCCTTTTGCGTGCATTGAACACCCAGGGGTTGCCGAGTGCGGCACGACCAAGCATCACTCCATCCACTCCGGTTTCTTTCGCTTTCGCCCGACCATCAGCAAGATCGGTCACATCACCATTCCCGATGATAAGTACCCCTGTTCCTTTGGCAATCTCGACCGCACGGGCTATGCGATCCCAGCGTGCCGGCACGAGCGACATTTCCTTGCGCGTCCGTGCGTGCACCGCAATGGCAGCAGGCGATACGGAAAGAAGTTCAGGGATCCAAGTCTCAAGCTCGTCACGATTCCAGCCGATCCGCGTTTTCACTGAAACCGGAATTGGCCTGTGATGCGAAGTGACGCCTTCCTTCGCCGCAATGATGATTTCTTTGGCAAGCGTCGGATCCTGAATAAGAGCCGCACCGGCACCCTGTTTGTTGATTGCCTTGTCGGGACACCCCATATTGATGTCCACTCCGTCGAATCCGAGATCGGCGATCAGATATGCCGCCTGCCGCATTTTCTCGGGCGACGCGGAAAAGAGCTGCGCCACGATCGGTCGCTCGGTCTCCGGATCGAATTCAAGCTTCGGCAGGAGCGCTTGCCGCCCCTCCGGATGCAAAAGTCCGTCCGCGGACACGAACTCGGTCCACAGTACATCGGGCTTGCCGTGCCGCGCGAGCATGGTCCGGAACGGATAGTCCGTCACGTCGTCCATCGGTGCCAGCGCGAAAAAAGGCCTTTTCAGTTGTTCCCAGAAGTTCTCTTCCATGAGGCAATGGTAACGACCTGAAAGGAAAGAGGCAAGAAATTTCCAAAACTCCGGTTGACAGCATTCGATACGCCCCTTATAAAGAAGGGTCGACAGAGTGCCGACGCCCGACGCAAAGGCTTTGCGAGATTCCTTACAAACCTATTATCAAAATGTTATCAGACACCACTTTACCGCGTGACAAGCACCCCGACGAATTACCCCTCTCCGATCTCGATGAGCTTGTTTCGGGATTGGGAACAGATATTCTCGAGCAGATCGAATCGGCACAGGACTACCATTCGATCAACGCGGCCAAGAAAACCGCCTCCACCCTGCTCGAACAAGAGGGCGTACGCATGAAAGACATCTACATCGACCAGGGCGACTGTTCGGGATACGACCTGGAAACCGCCTTTGAACTCATGGGATATAACTGCATGATACAGGAGCGGCTGGACGGATAAACATGCCGATTGCGAGATCCTCGTTCATCAGGAACGAGGATCTTTTTTATTCAGCATTCGATTCTCTTCTGCCTGACATGCCGAATTTTTACACCCGCTTCGAGATGAACTTGAAAAAGCGCCGCTGCATATCGGCGATGGCACGGTCGGCTATGATAACCGCGACGAGATTCTCGAACGAGACGAGCATTAGCCGGTCTTCGGTAACTAGAAGATAAAAGCGACCGAAGCCTCTGAAACTGAAACAGGAATCACGTCTTTGAAAAAAGCCTGCGACGCGGTTGCGCACAGGCTTTTAGATTCTCGGCGGAATCAAAATCTGATATTTCTTCGCGAGCGCCGCGACCACATCCCGATGAAGCTCCTTGGGAGTGAGCAGTTCCAAGGGACTGACCCCAAGGACGGACGCGATGGAAAAGATATGCCAGAGCGGATACGTATCGCATTTGACCTCATATCGGTAATAAGACATGAGCGAGATATGACCGCCGGCAAGACGCACCAGTTCGTCGGGATACATACACCGAAAACGCCGCTCCCTTCGAAGGTTTGTGCGAAGGACCTGCTCATATTCGATATCGTAATGAACTTCGGTCGTCGCCGTTTGGATATCGTCTCGACGGATCAATACGTCTGAAAGCATTTCTCGCAACTCATCCTTCGAACAAAGCAGTTCGACGATATGGACCCGAAAAAGGATGGCGACAAAGCACACGAACCGAAACGACGGGAAAGTTCTGTTCCGGTATCTCCAGAGCGTTTCTCGGGATATCCCGACCTGAAACGCAAGCTCCTCGAGGATACGCCAACGTTCGGTGCACATCGTCATGATATTGTCCATGATGATTTGACGCCGTTGTTCCCGTATCTCATGCGTTTTTATTGTCATGGTGGTTTCTTGGCTTGTTGGAAATGGACTATGAAACACCGTACCCTCCATCGCAATGCGTGTCAAGCCCACGACAACGCCAATCCGAAAACCCGGATATTCGATTCATCACGATTCTTCAATACATCATCCTGCATCCGCTTTACGTTCTCCGACCCGTATGCTTAAATAGGACTAAATTGGTCTTATATTGATGAAAGTCTCGAAAAAGGCTTATTACGGGCTTCGGGTAGCAGTCAGTCTCGCGGGTGCGGACGGGCCGGTTTCCGCGCGCGACTTGCGGAACGCGAGCGGATTCCCGAGGACTTCCTTGAAAAGATCCTCCAGAAACTCCGAAAGTCAGGAATCGTGGAATCGACGAAAGGATCTGACGGAGGGTATGCGATCGCCGACCGGAACACGTCCGCCTGGGACATATTGCGGATACTCGACGGGCCGGTCAAGACGTTCTCTCCCCCGCTCGGCAAAGGAACCCTTCCCTGCGATTTCCCTTCCCACTGCCGGACAAACGATGTGCTGCGTAGACTTGAGGTTGAAATAGAGAAGACGCTGTCGGGAATGACGATCGGACACCTTAACGAACAACTAACAACTCACAACAAACAACGGGAAAATAAAGACATAAGCCGCATCAAGAGCTGTGAATGAAAAAGACTGTCATCGCGAGCGAAGCGAAGCGATCCAGAGCTACTGGATTGCCACGGATTTCGAAGACGGAATCCTCACAATGACAAATAGATTCTTTAGTTCTCCGTTGTAAGCCGTAGGTTGTCAGTTGTAAGTCAAAACATATGCTCTCCATCCGAAATCTCACCGCCGGAATCGACGGCAAGGAAATACTCCATGACCTTACGCTCTCGTTCGAACCGGGAAAGACGCATGTCGTCCTCGGACCCAACGGGTCAGGGAAATCGACTCTGGCGGCCGCGATCATGGGACGACCCGACATCATACTTTCCGAAGCGTCAGAACTCACGCTTGACAGAGAAGACCTGAGAAATCTTTCCGCAGACAAGCGCGCGAAGCTCAGCATTTTCCTTTCCTTCCAGTCCCCACTCCCGATTCCGGGCGTCTCGGTCGAAGAGCTGCTTCGTGTCGCGCTCGACGGAAAGAAAGATCCCGTCACCCTTCATCATGAACTGCACACACTCGCCAAAGAGATCGGTCTTGCCGAGGAATTCCTCTCCCGCTCGATACATGACGGATTCTCGGGAGGCGAACGTAAGAAGATCGAGGCGATCCAAGCCGCGGTTCTCGCGCCGTCGCTCGCGATATTCGACGAGATAGATACCGGAACCGACACCGACGCCGTGAAGCGCATCGCGGAATTCCTGCAGACGCGTCTTTCGCAAGACGCGACAAAAATCTATATCACGCATTCCCCGAAACTGATCGAGCTCTTGCATCCCGATTCGGTCATCATCCTCAAAGACGGACGCATCGCGGCTGAGGGTGGACATGATCTTGCGACCAAGACGATCGAGGAAGGATTCGGAGGGATAGAAGTGAGGGGTGAGAAGTGAGAAAATCCCCCTCTTATCCCCCTTTTCAAAGGGGGAGGTGTAATGACTAAGACTCGCGTCAAAAAAAGCTTTCTCCCTTTTGAAAAAGGGAGTACCGAGTCTTCGAAGGGAGGGATTTGTTCCAACAGCTATTCAACCTGCTCATAATATCTCAGTGGATATTTGATAGAATTGACTTTCGACTTTTCGGAACTTATGGACGACAAGAAAGACGATCTCGATTTCGACTACAAATACGGCTTCTCAATGCCGGAGCGGACAGTCCAAGAAACCGGACGCGGTCTTTCGCCGTCCGTAGTACGACAAATTTCACAGATAAAAGATGAGCCACAATGGATGCTCGACTTCCGACTCAAGTCCTACGACCTTTTCAATAAATCCTCACGACCGAAGTGGGGGCCGGACCTCTCGGCTCTCGACTACGACGCTATAACGTATTACAAGAAATCGACCGAGTCGGCCGTGAAGAGCTGGGACGACCTCCCGCCGGAAATCCGCGATACCTATGATCGGATCGGCGTTCCCGAAGCCGAGCGTGATTTCCTGGCTGGCGTCTCCGCACAGTATGAAAGCGAGGTCGTATACGAAAGCGTTCAGAAGGAACTGACCAAGCAGGGAGTCGTCTTCTGCGACATGGATACCGCGGTCCGAAAGTATCCGGAAATCGTCCGCGAATATTTCGGTACGCTCGTGCCGCCCGGAGACAATTTCTCCGCCGCGCTCAACTCCGCGACCTGGTCCGGCGGCTCGTTCGTGTACGTCCCGAAGGGCGTCCATGTCACGCTCCCGCTACAAGCCTATTTCCGCATCAATTCCGAATCGTTCGGCCAATTCGAGCGCACACTCATCATCGCGGACGAAGGCAGTTTCGTCCACTACCTCGAAGGCTGCACCGCCCCGATCTACCGCACCGATTCGCTCCACTCCGCCGTGGTCGAGATCTTCGTAAAGAAGGGTGCCCGCGTCCGCTATACGACCATCCAGAACTGGAGCGGCAATATCTACAACCTCGTCACCAAACGTGCCAAGGCCGAAGAGGACGCCGTCATGGAATGGGTCGACTGCAACCTTGGATCCAAGGTCACGATGAAATACCCGGCCGTCATTCTTGCCGGTCGCGGTGCGCGCGGCGAAATGCTCTCACTCGCACTCGCGGGCAAAGGGCAGCACCAGGATACCGGCGCACGCATGATCCACCTCGCTCCCGACACGCATTCGCGCATCGTCTCGAAATCGATATCCAAGGACGGCGGGCGCTCCTCCTTCCGCGGCGACGTCCGCGTCGCGAAAGGCGCTTCCGGCTGCTCGTCATCGAGTGTCTGTGACGCGCTCATCCTCGATCCGGACTCGCGCTCCGACACGTATCCGTCGCTCCGCGCCGATACGCCAGACGCGCGGCTCTCGCACGAGGCGACGGTCGAGAAGATCGACGAGGAGAAGCTCTTCTACCTCGCCTCGCGCGGCATCGGCACGGATGCGGCGCAGGGACTCCTCGTCAACGGATTCATCGAACCGGTCGTCCGGGACCTCCCTATGGAATATGCGCTCGAACTGAACCGACTGATCGAGCTCGAGATGGAGGGAAGCGTAGGATGACAAACCGGCAACTCACAACTGATAACTTACAACCAGAGATCGATGACATCGTGGGTAATAAGAAAGTGTCTTCGTTGTCAGTTGTTCGTTGTAGGTTGTAAGTAAAATCTTATGGAGCTCAAGGACATATCCAAAGACATCGAAACGACCTACCGACTCGGTGAAAATGAGCGGGTCGCGTTTCTGATGGAAAACCGCGATGGCGAGATAATTTTCGAACTTACGGGAACAAACGCCGTAGCACGCATTTTCGCGCTCTATGACGGCACGGAAGATGATCGCTTCACGCCGCGTATCATCCAAAGACACTTCGCGCCGGACACCGTCTCGACATTGACGGTTCGCGCCCGGCTCGACGGATCATCCTCCCTCCGATTCCGCGGGCTCGTGGAAATCGACCGAGGCGCGACCCGATCCGACGCGCGGCAGGATATCCGAGCGCTCCTCCTCTCCCCCGAAGCGAGCGCCTCGGCCATGCCGGAACTCGAGATCGACACGAACGACGTATCCTGCTCCCATGCCGCATCCATTGCTCCTCCCGATGCGGAACAGCTCGCTTACCTCGCGACCCGCGGATTATCGAAAGCTCAGGCGACGAGACTGCTCACCGACGGATTTTTCCATGATACGCTCGCCGATATGCGACGTTTGGCCGATAATGTTCAACACGTATGAGACCCGTTGATACTCCCCGACCGAAGCTCATCCTGATTTCAGGACCTCCGGCATCCGGAAAATCGGCCCTTGCCGAACGACTGGGGAGGGAATTATGCCTTCCCGTCTTCTCTAGCGACTCTTTCAAGGAAGTGCTGTTCGACCATTTTGATTCGACCGACCCAGGAACCGAGTTCCGGGAGACTCTCGGAAAAATCGGCTTCGAGCTGCTCTATCACGCTATGAAGGCCTGTCTCACCTCCGGAACGACAGCGATATTCGAGGCAAATTTCCACCCGGCAAAAAATAACGATCGGCTGAAAACGCTCTTCGCGGGTTTCGATGCCGTTCCTTTCTACATCTACTGTTTTGCGGACCGATCCGTCATCGACAGCAGATTCCGCGCGCGAGCCACGACCGAAACCCGTCATGCCGGTCATAAGGACCAGGAAAAAATACAAAGTGATCGATATCCCGACATGCTGTTCGAGTCGAACTTCAGACTGGACATAGGAACGACCCCTCACGAGGTGGATACGACCGACTTCGACACGATCGACCATGGTCGGCTGGAGTCTGGCATCAGGACATTTCTCTCACGGTAAGCACGTCGTATCGTATTTCACTTATGAAAAATATCAAGCGCCTATTCCCCATCTTCGATGCCAGACCAGGACTCGTCTATCTCGATTCGGCGGCGACATCGCTCACGCCGGCGCCGATCATCGACGCGGTCGCGGGATATTACCGCGAGCTCTCAGCCAACGTCGGGCGCGGACTCTATGCGACCGCCGAAGAAACGACGGTCCGTTTCGAGGAGGTACGCGAACATACGGCCCGGTTTCTCAGCGTACGGGCCGATGAGATCGTCTTCACGCGAAGCACGACCGAAGGCATCAACCTCCTCGCCTACATTCTCGAAGACCACATTAAAGCGGGAGACAATATCGTCGTGACCGCACTCGAACACCATTCGAACTTCCTCCCCTGGAAACGACTCGCGAAGCGATGCGGGGCCGAACTCCGCATCGTCCCCTTCGAGAAGGACAGGTCCATACATCCGGACACGGCGAGGTCCTTCGTCGACTCGAGAACAAAAATCTTCGCTTTTTCCGCCATATCAAACGTGTTCGGAACCGCGAATCCGGTAGCCGATCTCGTTCGTATAGTGAAGGATGCCAATCCCACTATCCTGACCATCGTCGACGCAGCACAGGCTGCGGGACATACGCCTATCGACGTCCGTTCCTGGGACTGTGACTTCCTCGCCTTCTCGGGACACAAGATGTTCGGCCCGACCGGCGTCGGCGTCCTCTACGGGAAATCCACACTGCTCGCCGCGCTTCCGCCGTATCAGGTCGGTGGCGGCATGGTGCTCGATTCCATGGCGGACGGTCCGACCTATATGGACGCCCCACACTGCTTCGAAGCAGGCACGCCGGATATCGCGGCCGTCGTCGGACTCGGCACCACCATCGATTTCCTCGACCACATCGGCATCGACTCCATCCATGAATACGAAGCCGGACTCGCGACACTAGCCGTATCAGCACTCAAAAAGGCATTTGGTGATTCAATCCATATTCTCGGCTTGAATGATCGGCGCAAAAGCGGCATCGTTTCCTTTACTCTCGACGGGATTCATCCGCATGACATCGCACAGATCCTCGGCGATCGGGACATCTGCATCCGTGCCGGCGAACATTGCGCCGCCCCGCTTCACCGCGCACTCTCCCTCCCCGCCACCGCCCGAGTAAGTTTCTCGGTGTATAATACCGAAGCGGATATTGAAAAGCTGATTGAAGGATTGAAGGAAGTGAGAGCATTGTTCAAATCGTAGAAACATTGGTACATTGCTGAATTGTTAATATTGCTAAATTGCTTCATCGCCTCCGTTTTAACTCGTTAACCCGTGAACCCGATAACCGGATAATCATCTTTTTTCCTTCACCACTTTAGACTTTCAACTTTTGACTCTCGACTATTCTCCTATGTCCTCCCTCTACCAGGCGATTATCCTCGACCATTCCAAGCATCCGCGAAACTGCGGCGAACTTGAACATGCCAATCATCACGGGGAAGCGAAGAATCCGACCTGCGGTGATTCACTCTCGATGGATGTCCTCACCGAAAACGGGCTCATATCCGATATTCGGTTTCAGGGACAGGGCTGCGCTATCTCACAAGCCTCCGCCTCGTTCCTGACGGAATCCGTAAAAGGCAAGTCTGTCGAGGAAGCACTCGCGCTCGAGCGGGACGACATCCTCGTACTCCTCGGCGTCGAACTTTCCCCGAACAGGCTCAAGTGCGCCCTTTTGTCGCTTGAGACCTTGAAAAAGACGCTTGCCCAAGACTCGACGGATACGGTATGATAAGGAGGGCGTAAGTCATAAGCAGAAATATATGGCATTCAAGGACGAATCGAAGCCGAGCGGACCGGTCACACTCGCGAACGGAGCGACGGTAGCGGTCGATCGCGATCTCTGCATCGGCTGCGGCGGTTGCACGGCCATCGCTTCGAACACCTTCGGCCTCGACGGCGAAGGAAAGTCGACAATCCTCTCTTCCGCCGATGCGGATTCCAAGGAGGCGATCGAGAGCGCGAAGAACGGCTGCCCCGTCGGCGCCATCAGCGTGAACTAGGCATTGACGCCAAAGAAACGGACTCCCCTTATTGGGAGTCCGTTTTTATATCCAGACCGGTTGGCGCCATTTCCATATTCATGGTAGAAAAACTACAAAAGATCTCCTCTAAATTCCAGGAATCAAGAACATGACGCAACCCGCCCGGATTCATCAGAAGCAGATAGATTCCGTCATCACGGCCCTTGAATCGAAAGTGAGGAACCTTTTTCATGGGGAAGGAACCGGACACGATATCTATCATCTGAAACGGGTCCTGAATCTCGCACTCACCATACAGGAGCAGGAAGGCGGCGACCGACTGGTGATAGCCGTAGCGGCATTCCTGCATGATTTGCACCGGATAATGGAAAAGGAGTCCGGATCGTTCTGCCCGCCTGAAGCGTCTCTTCCTCAAATTCGCACGCTCCTCGATGAAACCGAGATTCCAAGCGAACAGAGGGAGAAAATCTGCAGCGCGATCGAATTTCATGAGGAATACGATTTTTCCGAACAGGGGAAAACCGCGCGAGACATCGAGACACTGATCCTCCAGGACGCGGACAATCTCGACGCTATGGGCGCGATAGGCATAGGCAGGACGTTCACATACAACGGAGCGCAAGGAACACCGATATGGGAGCCCGCTCTGCCTTTCGATCGTCTGAGCTTCGACGAATCGGCAGCCGCCGACCCTTCCACTATCCACCATTTTCACAGCAAGCTCCTCAGGTTGAAGGACAATATGAATACCGAAACCGGCAAACGAATCGCTCTTCACCGGCACGAGGTCATGGAGCGGTTTGTCAAAGAATTCCTGGACGAATGGGCGGGCAAAAAATAATACCCGCTGAATGTTTTCTTCCCAAAAAGGAAGTTTTCATATACCATTCATCCCGAAACATACTTCTATGGGCGACAAGGATACGGAAATCAGGGAGCGCGCGATGGAGAAACTCAAATCCGTGCTCGATCCCGAGCTTGGAGTCTCCATCGTCAATCTCGGCCTCGTCTATGGCGTCGAGGTCTCGACCGAGGGCGTAGCTACAGTATCCATGACGCTGACGACCATCGGCTGCCCCCTCTTCCCGGTGATGCAGAAGGATATCGAGGACCGGCTTCTCGAACTGCCGGAAGTGAATGACGTGAAGATCGAGCTCACCTTCGATCCGCCCTGGACCCCAGACCGAATGACCGAGGAAACGAAGATCCGATTAGGCTTCGCGTGAACCCTATGCGATCGCTAATACACGAGGGGACATCTGGAAAGACAATCTTTCTCATGCGAGGACTCCCCGGCTCGGGTAAGACTACCCTCGCCCGGACGCTCTCGGAACACGTTTTCTCGACGGATGATTTCTTCATGAAAACCGACGGTCACTACGACTTCGACGGTGGCCGTCTCAGGGAGGCACACCGATGGAATATCGGACGGGTCGAACAGGCACTTTCCGACGGACTCGACCCGATAGTCGTCGACAATACCAATATTCACGCCAGCGACCTGATTCCCTACGTCGTTGCCGCCCTCGCAAACGATTATTCGGTCGTTCTCGTCGAACCGGATACGGCGTGGAAGGAAGAAGTTGACACACTTTTCGAAAAGAATCACCACGACGTTCCGCGCGATACGCTCGAACGATGCCTTCGCGAGTACGAGCACAATATCACTCTCGATGACATCATTACATCACGATAAGACCCCCGACCGCATGACCGAGGAGACGAAGATCCGTCTCGGCTTCGCATAAAAAAGGAAGACTCCTCTGCTGCGACAGAGGAGTCTTAAAAACGGATCAAACGATCACTTCGTAGGGAAAATTCTATTGTAAGCTTCGATGCGTCGGTTTGAATCCTCCATCTTCATAAGCTCTTTCCAGGAAAGTGCAAAAGTGTCAGTAGAAATCTTCCAGGAGAAGAACTGCGCCCATCTCTCGGGAGACCACTCAAGAACGATATCCCGCTCGATCTCGGGCCATTGCGAAATACTTGAAAATGGACGAATGTTTTCGGAAACCGGAATCCCGTCATGATTGTCCGGATAACGTAATTCCGAAACCATCTCATCCCCGGAGAAAAAACTGACCGTGCAAACTGACGCCGGATTTTTTTCCAGAACGAGTACAGAGCCATCCCGAAGCGTCACCGTCATCATTTTAGCGACAACGCCAAGCGAAACGAGAACCAGTCCAGATAGAGCTCGTTTGTAAGCCCCGATCTCCGCTTCGTCGAAGCATCTCACGGTCGGAGCTACCGTATACTCGCCGATCTTGAGATTATCAATCAGATCTGGCGAGAGTTCTATCTCCCCTCCGCCTACGTTGTTCACGAAAATTTTCACAGTTCACCTCGCTTTTTTGATTCATTTGAAACGAACAATACTTTCAACGAAGAATCGTATTCCTTTCGAACGGAACTGTCAACCGCACTCCGGACTCCGGACACATGACAGAGGAAACAAAGATTCGCCTCGGGTTTTCGTGACAACACTGATGGTTTCCGGATAAGAAGAAAAACGAGAGAAGCACCACTTCCCTCGTTTTTTCGTTTGCGTTCAGAATGGTGTCGCATTTTGCGACATCCCACACCGTTTGCACTCTCTGTCGTAGTAATCTGTGCTACCACTAGAATATGCTACAAACTCTTTTACTCGCCAGGAGCCGCAAAAAACGCATTTTCCTTTTTGTGCCATAATCCCCCACAGGATCAGGCACACTCCAATCAAAAGCCCCAACGATGCGCCCGCTACCGCACCAGCGCCTTCAACTCCTCCGGTTTGTCCCACAACGATTGCGGTAGCGATCGCGAAGACCGGAAGCAAGCCGAACGCTATGCTGACCGTAAGGACGAGCTTACTAGCATCGCTCATTTTGACGGGCCCCATCATCAGGCCCGTTTTCCCTTTTTTCTCATTCCTCGCCAGCCGAGCCGTTTGGGCGGCCAGGAGACCCAAAGCGTCACTCAAGTTATCCATAGCATCCTCCATCGATTGATTTTCAAAGATCCTTCGTTACTCCGACAAATCATCGGAACGAACCAGTATATCATCAAATTATTATTCTGTCACTAGCGACGTCGTTTCATTCCAACATACTCATCTAATATAATAATATTTTGCTTTATAATAGACATTATATAAATAGTATGCTATACTTATTTTGACGCCATTTTAGATGACAATCAGTATATGCTCCACGAGAAGCTCAAAAATGCGGGACTCAACGAGAACGAAGCGAAGATATATCTCGCCGTACTCGAACTCGGAGAGACCTCCGTCAGCCGTATTGCCGCCCAATCCGGCATCAAACGAACGACTGTCTATCTTTCCCTCGAAAACCTGATGCATCAGGGTTTGGTCAGCGCGACCCGAAAGGGGCGAAAAGCACTGTACTATGCCGAGGATCCACGAGATCTGGAACGGATCATGGAGGTGCGGAAAAAGGAAATCTCAGATATCATCCCCCGGCTTCTTGCCTTCACCAACATAACCGACAAAAAACCGGAAATCCGGTATTTCCAGGGCGAGGAAGGAATCAAGGAAGCTCTCATGCGCACGCTCTCCTATCCGGGCCGTGAAATATTGACGATGTTTTCCGACTCATCGTATCGATCCGATTTCGAAGAGGCGTTCTTCGTGAAAATCTATCGGCCGGAACGCATTCGACGAAAGATATACTCCCGCGTTCTCATGACAGACAACGAACACATGAGGCGATTCTCGAACAATAACACGGAAGAATTCCGCGATTCGCGGTTTCTTTCTCAGGATACCTTCGGGATAGGGATAGAGATGGTGCTCTACGGGGAAAGCGGCATTGTCATCACTTCGTACCGAGAGCGTTTCGCCGTCATAATCGAGAGTCCGGCGATTCACTCCAGCTTCAAAAGCATCTTCGAGACGCTCTGGGCACAGGCGGAACGATAATCGAGCGCATGACCGAGGAGACCAAGATCCGCCTCGGGTTCGCGTGATATATCATCTCCCACTAATGAGATAGTGTCCTAACATTCACGGGAAAACAACTGTCCTGCTATTGACCCCGTTAAAGAGCGATGATATCC
>CAINXS010000036.1 GCA_903854995.1 Candidatus Moraniibacteriota bacterium
CGCCGCGTGACCAGTCACCTCGGGGACGGCGCCCGCGGTTCGTCCGGCCAAGACGGGGGTCCCTTCGGCGAACGCCTCCAGGATCGGTATGCCGAATCCCTCGTAGAGGGAAGGGAAGACGAAGAAAAGGGCTTCCTTGTACAATGCCGGCAAATCCTCGTCGGGAACGAACCCGAGAAGTTTCACATGATCCTGGATTTTCAACTTTCGAATGATGCCGACGACATCCGTCGCCATGCGGTTGCGTCGGTCGTGTATCGTTCCGGAAATAACGAGCGGCGGTACATCTCCGTTCCGGTCCGTCAGTATTTCGGCATACGCCCGCAATAGGCGTTCAGTGTTTTTCCGGATTTCCAGTCCCCCGCCATGATAGATATAGCCGGATGTGAGATCGTATTTTCCGAGGACTCGAAACGCATCGTTTTCGGGAATCGGTTCCCGGAACCGGTTCGAACAATCCGGGTATGCCACCGAAATCCTCTCAGAGGGAATGCCGAGATTGAGTTCGAGGTCGCGTTTCGTCGTGTTCGAAACAGCCAGTATCCGCTCCGCCTTTCCTATCGCGGTCATAATCGCTCCCAGATGAAGCCGGCTCGTAAATTTCCTGCGGTACGCCGGAAACAGAACGGGAACGATGTCGTGCACGACCATGAGGTGGCGTATACCTTCCGATCTGGGTATGGTATGCGGGAAAACGGTCGCTGATTGGGACAGACTTATGAACGCGTTACAGCCATCCTCCGCTGCCTTTTTTGCAAGCATCCGCTCCCACAGGTAGCGTCTCGGGATATCGTCCCGCTTCCAGCTTGGGAGAAAGACGTGCTTTCGAAAGTTTCCAGGCAAAGACGACGTATCCGAGTATTCTTCGAGGTAGAGCACGAATTGGTGTTTTGTCGACTCCGGCAGTAACTCCAAAGCACGGAGCGTCTGCTCCGTAACCTGGCCGATCCCGTTACCGGGTTTCCGCAAAAATGAGGCATCTATGCCGATCTTCATTTCTTCAGTATACCTTAAATCCATCAAAAATGAAGTATTTTTCGTTTCAACACCGTGAACCCAGGAATTCATTCTCAGCAGTACAAAGCCAAGACCTGATACCCGAGCAGGATACGGACATAGTGGACGAGGTATCCGTATACGGAACGAGGAAAGGAGGATACGAGATGGAGGTGTTCCTTGAGGATATCGAATACCGATTCAATCTTCGATCGATCAGAAAGAAGTCTGTTCTGAAACGGGGTCGCGATCTTTTTCTTTTCATGAAATGGGGAGCGGCAACGAAGACGGTCCCATACCGTTCCCACGGTATCCGTCCCATCACCTTGGCCCCGTAGTGGGAATCGCCGACCCCGACCTTCATGTGTCCGTTCACGAGGGAGGGCATCATCTGCGCATCATGCATATTGGCCGGCGTGAGCGCGATGGCCGTGAGTATTTTCCGCTCCGAGATACCGGCATGAAGTTTGAATCCATAGCCAGCCCTGGTGATTCTTGCCGTATTTCGCTATGTTTTTCGCCACTTTGTGCGAATCCGCACGCTTCAGTCCGCACACGGGAATCATGGTCGAGTCCATGAAGACGATGGGGGCATCCCGTTCCAATAGTTTTTGAAGCACATCGAACATGATCGTGGCGACCTTGTGGCATCGTTCGAGAAAGGCATTGTAGGTCGGAAGCCGGGGAAACTCGCTTGAGAGGTGGCACCGGGTGAAGCGATACATATCCTTGATCGTTTTCTGACGGAGCAGGAGCGTGTTCCAGAGAAGGATGGTGATGAGTTCACTCTCCGAGAGAATCGATGGCCGTCCGACTCCGTGTGATCGGTCCGGCACCAGGTCGTCTATCCAAACGTACAGATTCACGATATGATGAGATTGCAAAGAGAGCATATGGTGTTTGTGTTTGTTTTGTACGCTTCCACAATACCAGGCTCTTTTTGTTTTGTTTATGGGAAAAGGGAATTTCTGGGTTCACGGACAAAGGTATTGACTAGGAAACGGAACCGATAGCAATTAACTCCATATGTCGAAAAATGCTGCAAGATGTAACTCAAAAAACTACTGTGTCAGTCCGTCATATCACAGTAGCGTGGGCTTCCTACTTGAACGATATCGTTTCCAAATATTGCTTTCCGATGCCGTCCCAAGAAAACCTTTCATCAATATACGAGTGCGCGTTCACTCCGAAAGACTTGCGGTCGAATGACTCAGCCAGCAACTCCAGGATCTTCGAGGCCCAAGCCGATGGATTCTCTGGGTCAACCAGGAAACCGTTCTTCCCATCCTGGATAGCATCCGGCAGGCCTTCAAGGTTCGATGCGAGCACTGGGACGCCGGAGCTTGCGGCTTCGAGAACGGTCAACCCGAATCCCTCCATCGTTCCCGGTATGCGAATGTTCGGTTGCACGAAAAGATCGCACGTATGAAAGAGCGTATTACGGACTTCGTCGGTAACGTAACCGAGTCGGAATACCCTCTGTGCGGAATCGGTTTCGGACACCGCCGCAGCAATATTTTCCCGATCGGGTCCGTCACCTGCCACAACGTAGAGGATATTTCCGGGAAGTTTGGGGAGGACATGACGAATGAACCACGCGACACCTTTCCGCCGGGCGAGTCTTCCGGAAGTCAGTATGACTTTTTTGCCGTCAAGCTCCGTTCCGAGAATCTTTTCGAGTTCCGAGCGCGGCACATCCGTCGGGGCGAAGGCTTTCGTGTTGACGCCGTTAGGAATAAAGACGAACTTCTCACGCGGAATGCCGAGTTCGACGCCGGTTCTGATTGTCTCGTTTCCGACGGCGATAATCCGATCGCACGACGGAATGAACAACTTGACCCAAAAGATCGAATATAGAGGCATCTTGAACGTCAAATCGAGGCCATGTGCCACGACGACGACTTTCTTTCGATTTCCGTAGACGATCTTTACCGCCCAGCCGACGACTCCAAGAACGCCGTCCCCAAGCAGCAGTACGTCGTATTTGCGCATCGTAAACAAGGCGACCAGCAACGCGTACGGCAGGAAGTATGGCAATGCCATCTTCCCCTTCCGATTCGCGATTGTTCTCGTTTTCGCAAGTTTCGGAAGCTGCCTGGACAGTTCCCAGTTCTGATTCTCCATGCCTCCTACGACCGGCGGAAAGGCCCGGGAAATGAAAAGGATCTTCATATGAGAATATCTTAGCCTATAAAACGACGAACACCTCCAAAGAGGCGTTCGTATGATCCGATAATCCGTACTCGGATTGCCTCAGCGTTCGATTTCCTGCTTCCGGAGACGATAGAGGACCTCCTCGCTCAGCGCGCGATTCGACTTGATCATATCGGCGATGAGGCCGAAGACCAGGAACTGTATGCCGACGAGGAAGAACGCGAGCGTCGTCAATGGGTATCGACCCTTGAGGAAGAAAAACCATACGACTGCGGCAGCCATAAAGACAAGCCCCGGTACCGAGAAGAACTTCATCGGCTGGATATCACGGAAGGCTCGAACGATGATTCGGGCGCTTGAAGAAACGTATTTCCAGATCGTTTTCACCACACGCGACTTCCGTCCCTCGTGATACGTGACTACGACCGGTATCCAGGTAAGTTTGAGGTTTTTCCCGATCGCATCGATGATCGTTTCCTGCGTATAGGTGAATCCGGTCGGATCGGATAGCCGCAAGATCGCTTCGCGGTTGTGGGCACGGAATCCGCAAGTCAGATCGACTACCGGTTTCCCCGTCGCGCGTGCGACGAGCCACGCCCCGAGTCTGTTGAGTTTGTCCTTGAGAAACGGGATATTCTTCGCGGTCGATCGCGAGAATCTGTCCGCGATGACGATATCCGCCTTGTGCTCGAGAATCGGGCGGATAATCAGCTTGATGTCTTCCGGATCGAACTGGCCATCGGCATCGATGTTTACCAGAATATCGGCTTTCTGCTCGATCGCACTCTGTCGCATGGTCCGGAACATGACGCCGAGTCCGCGGTTTCCGTCGTGAGAAAGGATGATATCCGCTCCTCCCTTTTTCGCTTCTTCGACCGTACGATCCTTTGATCCGTCGTCGACGACTTGTACCAGAACCTCGTCAATGCCATCAATCTGCCGCGGCACTCGCCGAATGGTTTCGGCTATCTTGTCTTCCTCGTTATACCCCGGCATGTTTACGATAAGCTTCATACGGCAGCGCACGGTTATTATGCTGTTTAGCTCCGTTTCCCTCCTGCGTACAGGATACAACGGTTTACGGTTTTCGTAAAGAAAACCCCGCTGTCCCACGGGGTTTTCCGATTGCCGTCAAGCTTACCGATACCGCTACTTTCTGCCGATTCCGCGATACGTGATGCCCTGCTTCTTGATAGCTTCCTTATCAAGACAGTTCTTGCCATCGACGATGACCTTGATTCCGTGCTTTTTGAACACGGCCGGGTCGATTTCCTTGAACGCGTCGTGATCGACGGTGACGAGCAGATGGTCTACTTTCTTAAGAAACGCTTCCAGCGTCTTTACATCGCTCTTTCCCGGGATATGCGGATCGAACGTGATGACATCGGCTTCGTGGTGCTTAAGGTGTTTGATGATCTTAAATGCCGGTGATTCGCGGAGATCGTCCACATTCGCCTTATAGGCAAGTCCCATGACGCCGATCTTCTCGCCTTTCATCGGCCGCTTGATCGAATTGAGAGCGTCCTGCATCCGCTCCACCGCATATTCGGGCATGAAGTTGTTCACTTCGCGCGCGCGACGCATGAACTTATGATCGAACCCGGCTTTCTGAGCTTGCTCGATGAGATAGTACGGGTCGACCGGGATACAATGCCCGCCCACGCCGCAGGACGGATAGTGAGCCATGAAGGAATAGGGCTTCGTCTTTGCGCCCTCGATGACATCCAAGACGTCGATATCAAGCAGGTCGAAACACTGGGCTATCTCGTTTATGAACGCGATATTGATATCCCGGAACGTGTTCTCGAGAATCTTCACCGCTTCCGCCTCGCGGATGGATTTCATCGGTCGGACTTCCGCGTCGATGATGGACCGATAGAAGCCAAGAGCGCGTTTCGTACCGTCCTTCGTGAACGAACCGACGACTCGTGGCGTATTGCCGATGTGCCACCCCTTGCTGAAGACCGACTTACCCGGATCGATCCGCTCCGGCGAGTGTGCTATCTCGACATCACGTCCGACCTTCAGGCCGCGCTCTTCGAAAATGGGTCGGACGATCTCTTCGCAGGCTCCCGGGTTGACGGTCGACTCGAGCACGACAAGAGCGCCTTTCTTCAGATTGTCGGCAGACAACGTCGCTGCGCCGACCACGTAGTCGTACACGGGGTTCTGCATCTCGTCCACCGGGGTCGGAACGGCGATGAGAATGATGTCCGCTTTCGCCAACGCCTTCGGGTCGGTCGTCGCCGGAAAACGGTTTTCCGTGAATTTGGAGACGACCTTCTCGTCGTCCGGTATCGGGCAGATGCCGTCGTTTATCTTCCGAACGAGATTCTCGTTGACATCGAAACCGATCACCTCGAATCCGCTTTCGCGACTGAGCAACGCGAGCGGAAGTCCGACATACCCGAGTCCCATGACGGCAACCGTCTCTTTGTGCGGAGCGCTCTCTTTCGTATTTTTCATACCGTAATGAAACAAATTACTCTTCGGCCGATTTTCGCCCGTTCCATGTCATGATACGACTCCGACGCTAAAATGCAAGGTCGCCTTATGACGAGTCTGTGCTTCGGGCACTCAAGTATGATATCATGCATGCAGGATATTCCCCATATGTTTCACCTTTTACGGGTTGCTATTTGGATTACCGGGACCGTCACTTTGGTAGTCTTCGGACTCAGATATTTCGGTTTTGAGCCAAATTGGAATTACTGGAACCAGCAGGCCGCGCTTTGTGAAGGCGCCTTTTCTTCCTGCAAGGGAACGCTGTTTTGGAAGGGGCTGGAGGGCGTCCAGACGGAGTGCGGATGGAATTGTATCGATCCCGAATTGCTCATTCGAAAGTCGGAATAATCCTTGCCGATTATGACATTTTTTCTTTTCCTGGTCGCGACGCTTGCCATACCGCTTTCCGGTTACTTGCTGCTCCGCGGCCTATTCGGTCCTACACTCCCCCTTTCGTCGATTGAATCATCCGCATTCTCGCTGGCGTTGGGGATCGGATCGCTTGATTTCTTCATGATCGCCCTAGGGAAAGCCGGGGTACCCCTTTCGGGCCCTATCGTCCTGATCGCTCTTTTCGCGATTCCCACCCTGTCGTATGCACTTCGTTTCGCATATGAGCGGTTTTCAGGGAAGCGCTGTGACGCGGAACGGGGCCAGTCGCAGCGGACGGTACTCACCAAGTCGACAAAATCACTTTTTCTCCTTCTCGTCGGACTAGCCGTGTTTCTGAAAGTAATTTTTCTTGTCGATGCCGGCCTGCCGACCGCGACCGACCTCGGGCATCACATGTACTGGTCGAAAGTCATCGTCGATACTGGAAGGCTTCCCGAGTACTCTAAGCGCGAGATCGTCGATACCGGAGACGGTCACGTCGCACTTTCCGATGCCGAGCCGATTTCCGACTTCATCATCGGCGAACATCTGCCATTTGCGGCAATCTCGAAGCTTTCCGGGGCGTCTTTTTTCTCGGCGTTCCCGGTCGCGTTCCTGTTACTCATCAACATCGCGACCCTTCTGGCGCTCTTCGTCCTGTCCGTCCGCATAGCCGACGTTCTTTTTGCCGATAAAGCGATATCGCCGGTCTCCGTCGGCCTTGCAGTACTCTTCTTTGTCGGTCCCCTCTTCGCCTTTTCCTCGCCGGAAGCGAAATTCGTCTCAGGCGGCGTGGTCGGGAATTTGCTCGGCAACCTGATGATCCCGCTCGTTCTCCTGTCCTTTTTCATGGCGTACGTCGAAACGGAGTCACGATTCTTTGCTCTCGGCATACTTCTTTCCCTGATACTCGCTTATACGCACCATCTTTCGACCCTGGTGCTCGCGTTCATTCTGGTCGGTATCGCGCTGTCGATGATAGCGTTAACTTTCAGGGATTTGCCGTCCTTCGCGAAGCGGGTTTGGAAACTGTTCGCATCGCCATATCCCTGGTCAATGTTTGTCTTCGCCGCGCTTTTCTTCTTTCTTATCGCCGCGCCGACCTATATCGAGACGAATGCCGTAAGTACGGCCGTCGGAACCCCTTCAAAAGTGACCCGTACCGGCCTTTCGCTGTTGCAGGCGTCGGAATCCGCCGGAATGGTCCGAATGGCCATCGGTCTCGCCGCACTTCTGGTCGCCCTTTTTATCCGTGCTGTTCGTCGCTCTCCCGCATTCCCGTTCGTTTTCGGCTGGGGGTGTGCCCTGCTTATCATGGCACTCAGGCCTCGCTGGGTGTTCCTGGATATTCCCTCAAACAGAATCGGTACGTATCTCTCCTTCCCGTTCGCCATTCTTTCGGGTATGTTTCTTGCCGCATTTCCGATATTTTATCGCGACCGCTCCAAGAAGCCGGCGGGCGTTTTCGTCCCAGGCAAACTTTTCCTCTTCGCTTCGCTCGTGCTGTTTTCGTTCGCGACGTGGAACGGGTCGCAAGACAATCAGTCTTCCCTTCCGTCCGCCGGTGAGGCACAGGATACGCTCGAGGTATTTTCCGCCACAAACTATCTCGCGAACCACTCCCTTCCCGAAGACCTGTTTCTCAAGGACCACAATTACCTCGTCGCGGATTCGTGGATGAAGCTTTTCTTCATGCGCGATTACGCGTATCCGTTGTCCCGCGGTTACTTCAAGCGCTACGAAGACGAGGCGAATCCGCGCGAGCAATGCACGCTTCGTATGATTTCGGTCCCGAATCTTCCGGAAGGCCGTTCATGCTATTCTGATCTCGGAGTGAATCTTGTCGCGATCAATCCCGTCTACGACATGGCACAATTCGAGAAGTCGAACGATTTCTCGCTGATATATTCCGGTACAACCGTCCAAATCTATGAAAGAAACCGCTAAAAAGAAGTCGGGCGTCGGCATGCGACCGGCCGTATTATTGAGAGACCTTTCCGAAGAGGCGCTCGCGGTCATATTCGTGGTCATGTTGTTCGTTGCCGCTTCCGGCTGGTTGTTTTTTCACGTGAACCGTGAGCTCGATCCGGACAATGGAAAGAACTGGTGGACTGTCGCTTTCGAAAACCGCGATACGGGTTCCCTTTCATTCGTTATCGAGAATCACTCCGCTTCGACGACATTCACATTCAACGTCTCCCACGACAAGGACGTCATCGATGCGGGCGACCTGACCATCGAAAGGGGCGGACGGAAAGCGATATCGCTCCCCGCGAATGCCGCGGAAGGACGAACTATCGTTACCGTCACGTCTTCTGACGGCTCGAAAAAGGAAATTTATCGAAATCACTGAGCACTCGGCTGTCATTTCGAACGTTGTCGGCGTTTCGTTTTTTACATTGACAAAATAGGCATTGCAGACCATGATTAAAATGTCTATTTTGCGTTCATTCAGACGTCATTTTAACAACCACATATAACCTCAGGAGCAGTGGCCATGACTCATTTTCCCAAGTCACATATTTGCATAGCGGGTATAACGCGGCCGGAACACTGGAAACAAATCGTTTCCCATATCCCGGAAAAGCCAAATCAGATCGTCATCATCGAATCGATGGTATGTCATGAGACGTTGCTGGGTAAGGCTTCCGAATATCCGAAACGGTTTGTCTCACTTTCTGAACTCCGTACTCTTTTAGGAAGGCATCCGAACGTGCTCAATCTCGTCAGATACAGTACCTCGGAGAGATCGTCTGTGGATTTGCAGCTGTGTCGGATCATCGAGCTATGCGGTCCGGGAATCGACGGATTCCAGCTCGAACTCGCATGGCCGGATATCGAACAGCTGCGGCGATTTCTCGCAATGTTTCCGAAAAAGCTCGTGCTGAAAATCGGACGACAGGCGTATGAGGACGTCGGTCGTTCAAAAATCAGACTATCATCCAGATTGCTGCGATATCATGGACTCATACAGGATATTCAGCTGAACCTGACGGAAGGGAGCGAAGATCAATTTGATCCCGATCAGACGCTCGATCTCCTGAAAACGCTCCACGTTCTACCGTTCGGCGTCGGCATTTCGGGACGACTTTCCGACTCTACGGATTCGAGGGACTTGGAAAGGGTTCTTAGGCTGTATCCCGGAGTGAATATTTCGGCTCTCCGAGACCTTCGGAGCGAAGCGGATGATTTTCTGCCGGAAAAAGCGGGCCATTTTCTTGACCGCCTCTTCAGGATAATCCCCGAGGAATAAGTAACAGACGGCGCGAGATGCCTTCATTCGTCTTGAAGAGCTCGCGCCGTTTTCCTATCTTTTAGCCATAAGTCGGTGAGGCATTTTCGTTATACCTGACTCCAGAGCCGTTCTTTCTGGAACGTCGGAAACAGGGTATAATGCCCATATCAGAAGCTTATGTCGTTCCATATCGTTATGTCCGATGCAAAGAACGTTCTCCTCGTCACCAGACCGCTCTGCCCCCCATGGGACGAGGCATCGAAGAATTTCGCATATTTTCTCGCGAAGACGCTCAGCGGATTCAACGTCTCCATTCTGACGCATGGCAAGCTCGATGGGTTGCCCGACTCCGTTTCACAGAAGCAGATCTACGGTTCGGGCCGGTTCGATCTCAAGGCGAAGATACGACTGTTCGTATCGCTCTTCGGTTTCCGCGGATCATACGACATCACGCACTATCTTTTCACCCCGACGAAACTGAATGCTTCGATAATCCGAAACTTTCTTCGCCCGAGCCGCGGGAAGACCATACAGACGATCGCGACATTGCGTGAGGATCTTTACTCGGAGGACGATCTCAAAAAGATGCTGTTCGCGGATAGGATAATCACGTATGCGGATCAGCCGAAACGCAGACTCGAGGAGATGGGATTTGCCGGAGTGGAGCGTATATATCCCGGAATAGATCTCGACCATTTCCGTCCAGCACCCAAGAATCCGGAACTGTTGAAACGCTTCGGATTCACGACGGATGACTTTATCGTATCGTACGTCGGTGAATACGCCCGGTTGGGCGCGACCGATATGCTCGCAGACGCCATGATCAGATATCATCGCGAACACCCCGATTCTCCCGTTCGATTCTTTTGGGCACTCCGGTTGAAGAACGAGGCCGACATTGCGAAGAAAAAAGAGGTCATGGGGAAATTCACGGAGGCGGGTCTCGGCAACCGGTTTCACTGCTCCGATACTTTCGGCGATGTTCTCGGACTTTACAATCTTGCGGACGTGATCGCTTTTCCGGTCAGCGATATGAAGGGAAAGTTCGATGTTCCGCTGGCCGTCATCGAACCGTATGCATGCGCCAAGCCAGTCATCCTTTCCGACTTCCCACTTTTTAAGGAATTCTCGGACGACTCGATATCCGTCACGATCCCCCGCGGTGACGGCGACGCGTTTTTGGCGGCCGTTGAGCGATTCGAAAACGATCGTACGTTGGTTAATACGATGGGGTTGGCCGCCCGCGCCTATGTTGAGAAGGAGTTCGATCTCAAACATACGGCAAAGCAGTATGCTGCGGTGTACGAAAATCTCTGACACGTCACTATGACCGACGAACTGATAGACATTTACGACGAGAACAACAGGCCACTCGGTATCGCGAAACGGAAGAGTGAGGCCCATCGGGACGGATCATGGCACAATGGTTCGCATGTTTGGATATATAATTCGAAAGGAGAGGCACTTCTGCAATTGCGTTCGAAGGGAAAAACCGTTCACCCGGGTACGTGGGACACCTCATCATCGGGACACTTCGTGCGTGGTGAGAACGCGATCCGGGCCGCGATCAGGGAAGTTAAGGAAGAGCTGGGACTCGTACTTTCCGAAAGCGATCTCGGTGCGCCGCTTGTGCTCAAGAGTCCCAAATCGCATGATGGTATCGTCGATAACGAATTTTGCAACGTCTTTTTCATAGAACGGGATATATCGATAGACGACATGAGTCTCGATACGGAGGAAGTCGAAACGGTGCGGTTCGTTCCGATCGACGATCTTGAGCGGGAATTTGCCGAGTCACCGGAACGATTTTGCGCGTCTGACAGTGAATATTGGCTTACCAGTATAGTTGAATTGAAGAAGCGTGTCCATTTAGGTTCAAAACTATAATTATTGTAAATTATATGACCGTAACATCTACGCCCCAGTCTCATATCGCGACGGTGACCATTCTCGTGAAGGAGCGCGAAACGCACGCCGGAAAAGTCAACGAGATACTTTCCAAGCACGGGAACGGCATCATTTCGCGACTCGGCGTAAACCTTGGACGGGCCGGGGTGCAAAATTACAGCGGCCTCATTACGGTTGTCATCGAGGGGACAAGCGCGGATATCAAGGCGCTTACCGACGAGCTGGACGGACTGTATGGAATCATCGCCCAGGCGAGCATCCTGGATTAGTCGCATAACCGTAAACGGCCATGGAACACGAGCGCCCGAAAGTCGGTATCGGTGTCGCAGTCATCCGCGACGGAAAAGTGCTTCTCGGGAAGCGAAAAAGTCCGCACGGGAATGGTGATTGGTCCTGCACGGGCGGTCACCTGGAATTCGGTGAGACCTGGGAAGAATGCGCGATCCGGGAAACTCGCGAAGAAGCCGGTCTCATGATTGAGAACGTACGGTTTGGTGCCGTCACGAACGACATATTCCGTGAAACCGGAAAACACTACATAACCATCTTCATGGTCGCGAATGCCTCGCCTGGCGATCCCGCCGTGCTGGAGCCTGATAAGTGGGAGCGCTGGGAGTGGTTCGATTGGAAAGCACTTCCCTCCCCCCTTTTTCTTCCTATCGTCAATCTCGTCGCACGGAAATTCGATCCGCTGGACATTGATTAGCGCCCTCATAGAAGCGTTTTTTGTTAATCTGCACATGTCGATACGGTTCGGCATTTGCGGAACTTTCCCTGGGATAAGCCATAGTGTATACTGGTCATGGTAAGAAGTTGAAGAAAAATATGACATTCAACCCAGAAACCGGGACGACCGGTTCGCATTCAGAGCAGGAACGTACGGATATATTTCTTTTTTTGGACGCATTGGGAAAAGTGACCGATCGGTTCGGAAAATATCGCCTTCTCAGGGGGTCGGGAGGTCACCTCATGTTATTGAAGAGTATATATACGGGCAATGGTTTGTCCGAAAGCGACCGGTCTGCGATTCAGGCCGATCAGGATACGCTTCGCGAGGATGTGAAAGCTCTGGGAAAATTCCTCCAAAAACAAGTCGACGTGTCGGATATTCCCTCCTCCGAGTCTCCGGAACGCTTCTCGGAATTCCTTACGGGGCTGCACGGAAGCGCCGGATGTCCGGACCTATCGATAGGGCGACTGAAAGAGGTTTTGGACATCGCGAGCGAGGGTGGATTCAGGGACGACGATACTATTACGGTATAACCGACGATATGCGTTACGAATCTTTTCTTTCCAGGATAAACGCCTACCGCAGCGAGATGAAGACTGATCGGATGAAGGTCCCGGTCGTGTTTCATGTGCAGGATGAATTGCTGCCGGCCGACAGCACGCTTGCCCAATTGGAATGCGTCGCAAGCAATGACGGCCTGTTCCGGCATGTAGCCGCTATGGCGGACGTGCATTCGAAACCCGGACGAAAGAACGCCACAGGCACGACCATCGCTTCCGAAAAGTTCATACTCCCGCAGGTGAATGACACGGATCCGGCCTGCGGAATGCGACTCATTCGGACGAACATGACCGAGGATGACCTCTCACCGGAGGATATCGACAAGCTGTTCAATGCGCTCGTCAAGCGCGTCCCGACAAAGTCGCTCGTCGGCACCATCCTCCCCTTCCGCGTCATCGTGGATATCTGTCGCAAGGGTGTCGGTGCTGCGGTCGATTATCTGGGCATCGAAACGAAGTTTGAACGGGAAAATTCCCTCGATCGTGGAAACTTTTTCGGAAAGGAAATCTCGCGAAATAAGATTTACGAGGTCATTCCGAGACTGTTTCTCGTTTTTGCCAAGTTCCGATCGGGCATTCTCGGTGCCGCAGGCAATCATTTCCTTGACCTCATGAAGGTGACAGACCTCGAAGATCCCGTTCTGGCGCAAAAACTCGGAATCCGAAAGGGGCAGTATCTGTTCATGGTCCACTGCGGGTCCGGCATTCTCGGCCAGTACACCATGTACATGTATACGGCCAAAAAGCGGGAACACCGGTCGCAGGCCCTCATGGCGTGGCTCGGCAGGATGACGTTTTTCACGCCCCGAAAGCGAGTCATCGATGCGATCGCGAAAAAGATTCGAGACTTCGATTTCGGCGCCAAGGAAGAGCTCTTCACGTTCGACGGTGACGGAGAGGACGGCAAAATGTACATGGAGGCCCGGAACGCGTGCTCCAACTTCGCGCATGCGAACCGCGCCATCATCGCGCACAACGTGTCCGAAACGATCAAGGAAGTATTGGGACGGGATCCGGGATTCGAGTTGGTATATGACATGCCGCATATCCTGGTCTCCGAGGAAGAACATTTCGGGAAGAGTGCCTGGATCCATCGGAACGGGACCAGCCGAGCCTACGGACCGTCCCGCATGTCGGATCATCCTCTTTTCCGCGAGACCGGCGAGCCCGCATTTATTCCGACCTCGATGTCGACCGAAGGATACCTCTGCGTCGGTACGGACGGAAATGAATCCACGTTCTTCTCCTGCAATCACGGTGCCGGCAAGCCGAAAGCCGCCGCCGAATCGGTCGTTCCGCAAAGCCGCGAGGAGCTCGACAAGAAACTCGCGACCCGTGGCGTGAAGCTCTACAACGGCCGTTCGTCCAAGGTCATAGAGCAGGACTCGGCCCACTATAAGAACGCGGATGCGGTCATCGAGAGCGTCAAAGAGAACGACATCGTCAAGCCGGTAGCCAAGATGCAGCCCGTAGCAGTCATCATGTACTAGACATGTTTCAGTGAGCATGAATCAGGTAGCGGGTAGCGACTTTTCCTGAGAGAACTTAGGCTCATCTATCGATGAAGTCGACAGCGATGCCGAGCAGGACGAAAAGAAACAACAGTCCGAAGTTCGATGTCCACAGGAAATGGTCCAGCAACAGGCTTGGTATCAACACGAGTAGCGCTCCGGTATAGGCCGGAGCATTTTTCTTTTCGAATACGGCCATCAGGTACGCCGCGGAAAAAAGAAACGACAGAACGAAGCCGACGAGTCCGAGTTCGGCAAAAATGAGGAGCGGTACGTCATGCATCGGCTGAATGGCCCAAATGGGACGATTGAGATTCGTATGTATCAGTTCGGCGGTGTAATTCCCCGCCCCCACGCCGAGAAGCGGATGATCTTTGATGAGCTTTATAGCATCCGCATACGTAGACATACGGTCAACCACCGACCCCTCCCGCTCGACAGTTGTTCCGTCGAACCGAGGAAAGACCGTTTCATGCAATATGCCGGTGAATACTGCTATTGATATGGTGATGGTAGCGGAAATAGCGAGCGAATATCTCCACGTCATGTCCTTCGATTTGCTGAACCGCGAATATCGTTGTCTTACAAAGAATACGAACCCGAGCAAAAATCCTCCCCACGCCAGACGGGAAAAGGACACGACGAGTCCGAGAAGAATGATAAGGATACCGGAGAGTATTCCGATCCGTATGTAAAATCCCTCCCCCTGCCCGCAATGTTTCGCATAGCGTTGCAGGCGGGCTCGCAGACTCGGTATTCCCTTTACGAAAGTGAGACGCAACGTTTCCCCTATCTTGGAAAGGAGTGACCGTTCTTTTGAAGATTGAGTGTCACGAGGATGTTTCCCCCTTTGAAAAAGGGGGAACGAGGGGGATTTTCCTCCGATCGACAACATCACAAGAACAAGAACGACAGCGAGAAACAAGCCGTACATATTGGGATGTGGAAAGGTACCATAGGCTCGCAGGAACCGACCCGAATCATTCTTCAGTACCGACGTTCCCGCCTTCCAAGATTCATGCACACCTGTCCCCAAAAGAATCGACGAGAAGGTTTCCTGTGTGAGAAACTGGCCGATACCGATAGCGGACTGGATCGCACCCGCCACGAAGAGTATCATCACGATTCGTTTCCCCTTCCCTCGTCGCACCAGTTCCCGCGTCAGGACGAACGCATCCGCGGCGAGAACGATTCTTACGAACGTATGCCCGGCCAAGACGGCATCCTGTGCCCAGAGGATCGACAGACCTGACCAAAGAACGATGAGAAGAAGAAAAGCATCGGCTTTCCGATCCCGCCACAGTTTTTTTATTCTGACACTGATTGATTCGTTCCCTGACGCCTTCATTTTCAATACCGCCCCGATCATGACCGCGCACGCTAATACCAAAGTGGACAGGTAAACCCCGATCGTTCCATACTGCCACTTCTCACCGCCGATGATCGGCTCACGCAGCAAATATATCGTCTGAAAAGGTAGCAGGAAGAGAAACGACAGGAACAGACCATCCGAATATCTTGTCAGCCGGTCCATAGGATGTATCTCATCAGGTTTGCCTATTATACCATTTTCTGATACTTTATGGACAGTATTTCCCTATTTCAAGCGCTTTTCATTACGTGACACTCGGCTAGCCTGCCTGATTTCATATTTATGATTCATTTCGCATGATACTTATCACCCTTTCTGGAACCGATGGTTCCGGAAAATCCACACAGCTTTCGCTTTTACGCGAGCATTTCGAAAACGACGGGAAGAGAGTCGCCTATTTTCATGCCGTCGAATTTTCTCTGGCGAATCGGCTCAACCGGAACACGCGCGGGAAAAGCGAGTTTAAACCGGGCGAAGAAGCAGCGAACACGAAAGCGTCGCCCCTTTCCATGCTTCTTCGTCGCATATTTTTTGCCGTCGATCTCGTACGTTTCCGATTCTTCCTTCGTTCTCTTCAAAAAAACGGCACGGATATACTGCTGTCGGACCGATACTTCTATGATACGTTCATCAACCTCGCATATCTCTCAAGGCCGCACGTTTTCCGTTGTCCCGGCGAGCATTTCATACCCCGACCCGATGCCGCATTCTTCCTCGACATCGTCCCGGAGGCGGTCATGCGGCGTGAGCGGGTTCCGGAGCAGGGAATCGAATACATCGAAGACAAACGACGCCTTTTCGCATCGATGACAAAACGATGGGGACTTGTCCGCATCGACGCCGATCGGTCGAAGGATGACGTGTTCTCATCGATCCTGACATCGTTGAACTCCTAACATATCCGCATGAAAAGTTTCTCGCGCGCCCTAGTTTGGCTGACCGTTTCGGAGATCATTTTCAACGCCTCCGGATACGTCATCCATTCCGTAGTAGGAAGATTGCTCGGCCCTTCCGATTACGGACGGTACGGTCTTATCGTGAACCTGACGACAACGGTGATCATACTCATCGGAAACGGCGTGCCGACCGCCATGTCAAAGTACATGAGCGAGATTTTCGAGACGCACCCCGATCGGATACTCGGCATCAAGCGAAAGACGATATTTCTCCAGACGACGATCATGGCAGCCGTCACGCTCGCGTTCTTTCTCCTTTCCCCGCTGATTGCGGCAGCTCTCGGCGATGCGACACTCACTCCCCTCTTTCAACTCTCATCGCTTATCATCCCGTCATTCGCCGCCGCATCTTTCTATTTTTCCTATTTCACCGGACTTCACTTCTTCAGACTCCAAGCCGCACTCAAGACCACTCGTTCGGTCACGAGGATGACCTTCATCATCCTCTTGGCATGGTTTTTCGGAGTCCGGGGAGCCGTTGCCGGTTACATCGTTTCCCCCCTGCTCGTGTTCGGAGTCGCGCTGGTCTGCGACGCCCTCATTACGAAAAAATACTTCCCCGAGGTAAAAAACACGGACTCACCGGACTTCCCGGCAAAAAAACTGTTCGATTACGCTTGGCCGCTGACCCTTTTCATGCTGTTTTATCAGATGATAACTTCTCTGGATCTCTTTCTGGTAAAAGCACTGCTGGGTGACGACCACCTCACCGGCCTGTATAATGCCGTCATTACCGTTGGGAACATCCCGTATTACCTTTTTTACGCGTTGACGATCATCCTCCTTCCGGCGATTTCCAAGACGTCGGCAAATCGCGACGAAGCTGAAACCTCGAAACTCGTGAACAAGGCGCTTCGGCTTCTGGCTCTGATCCTCTTTCCTGCAGTGACCCTGCTTTCGGTCTATGCCGGACCGTTCATCAGCCTTTTTTACGGAAGTGCATACGCCGAAGCGACCGCATCAATGAGCGTGTTTGCGGTCGGAAACGGGTTTCTAACCGTTTTTTATGTCCTCGCTTTCGCTATCAGCGGCGCAGGACTCGTGAAGATTCCCATGTATGTCTCAGGTGTCGGACTTGTCGCATCCGCCGCCCTCAATGCACTTCTCATCCCCATCTACGGAATCGTCGGATCGGCAATCGCAACGACGATCGTCACGTTCATCCTTATGGTCGGCATTCTCGTCTTCACGGACCGTCACTTCCGAGTCCGCATTCCGCTCAAGCTCTGGATCGTCTCATTTCTCTCGTCGGCCGCTCTGGTCGCGATATCTCGCGTGACACCTTCGGGAGCCTATACGTTCATTGGTTCGGGTGCCGCACTTTTTTTCCTGCATTTCGGTTTATTGCGACTCTTCGGAGTCATCGACGCGGACGATATCGCGCCTCTCAGGCGGCTCATTGCTTCCCGTAAATGATTTCAGGCCTGACCGTTAACGGACAGGCCTGAAAAGTTTGTCGAGAGATGATTCATAAATACGTCGGATGGAGATACTTGCCGATCAGATATTCGATCCCGACGAATGCGTATGCGTCGGCTCTGTTCAGGTGTGAAATTCTCTCGCTGACGTCGGCGATGTCACCGTTGCTGAGCCCTATTAGTTCGAGAGCCCGCTCAAAGGAGACGGTTCCCATTCCGTCCAGGTAAACTTTGAGGGCCTCAGAACGTATTTGTTTACCCGACGGAACAAGAATTTCCCACGACGGCAGGGCAGACACGATACGCTCCCTCTCCGTGCGTCGCAGGAATGCCCGGGCGCAATCCAGAATCGATGGATTGTTTCGGATCATGGTCTCTTTCGTTTTCCACCAGCTTCCGACCCACTCTGGAAGTTTCGGGAACAGCGATTCCGCCGTGCGCACATCGACATATGCGACGCTGATATAGGATTCATAGTACTCGAGCGCATTCTTCTCCGCATGCGAGCCGCCCTTGAACGGATAATCCAGTCTCACGTAGCGTTTCGACTGTTCGCCGTCGACCCTGCAACCGAACATCGGGCATCCATCGGGGCCGTATATGAGCCTCTCAATGAATACTTCCAGCGTAAACAGACGCGGATGTAGCCTTTCGAGACATATGATGCCATAGGCATCCGGCGGTTGTTCTCTGAGTGTTTCCAAATACGCCCTTGTTCGTGCTTCTCTTGTATTCTGATCCATTGATCGATCCTCCTTTGGGTTCGTTGTTTCCGAGAGTTAAATAACAGCATAACGGAAAGCATACGGCCTCGGACAGTAAGTGTCAATAATCGGGAATGAGCGAGTAAACGAAGCTCATAACGAGCTTCAAAAGAAGCGCGTCTCGAAAAACAGTATTCCAACCGCAGCGCACTCAGCGCATGCTCTCTTCCATGACGCCCCACCGGAACACCAGCACGTTTCCCCTGATAAGAGGACTGCTCTGCCGGTCCATATGCTTATACATGAAGGTTTCCGCATCGCGAGAGACGTAGTCCATGTCGTTGTCGGACGCGATCACCCAACCGGTCGGATATGAAGACATAAGCGACTCCAGCTCGGAAACGGACAGCTTCTCCGTGGAAAGTTCCCCGCCGAAATCGTATATGGGCACGTGCATTCCGCTCCAGTAGTAGTTTCTGAAGTTGCGCGATACGAGCGCTTCCCCTGTTTCCGAGTTCTTGCGGAAATATTGGAAAATCTTTCGATAATTCGCGGAACTCCCCGAGGAAGTCTGATGATACGTATTGTTCTCCTGAAAAAAGTATCCCCAATGCGGAACGATCACGGCAAGGAGAACCGTCGCGACGCACAGGGAGTGCTTCCACTTCGCGGATAGAAGCGACTTCGCTTCCCGAACGACGGCATATCCGCCAGCCGCGATGAGGATCATAAGGAACGCCTGTGCGAAAAAAATGTATTGCTGACCCTCATTGCGTCTCCAGAACCAGACCGCCATGACGAGCGGAACCATGAATGAGGATACGAGCCAGGCGGCTTCTTTCGGCCTTTCGAACGTCCGTGCGAGCGACCATGCCCCGTATGCCGCAAGCACGATCGCGAACAGCGGCTGCGCGTAGTCTCGAACGACATAGCCGAGGTACGAATAGTGGTTATCAAACCAGACCAGTGTCCCGAGGAAGAACCGAACCTTGTCGGGAACCGTGATGAAGGCCGCGACCGCCCCGAGGATACCGAGAGCGGAGATGACGACATATTTGTTCCGGATACCGGCGCCCTTTCTCCATTCTACGACCGCCATGGAAACGACGTAGACACCGAAAATCGGCAGAATATTTGCCGTAAGCTGATGCGTCATCGCACTGATGATTCCGAGCAGCAATGTCGGAATGGCATAGAGCGGATCAAGGCCGGTCCTTTCCCAAGCGCGACGCAGGAGCCTTGATCTTCCCTTGTATTCATGCTCGAACAGCAGGAACAACGACGTCGAAAAGAGCAGGAACATAGGAAAAAACATCGCGTACATGCGAAGCCTTCGATCGAACTCGAGCCCGGAGACGGACACGGCAAACAGGAATGCCGCGAACAGTCCCACGGTTTTTCTTCCGGAGAGCCTCCATCCCACGATATACATGATCAGCACGGTAAGCACTCCCCAGACCGCCGACACGGATCGGGCCGCGGCTTCCGTCGGTGCGAAAAAACGGAATACTTGTGCGACCTGCCACTTATATACGTTCGCCCGTTCGTCCCGAGCGTCGTTCCCATTGACCACAGCCTGCTTGCCATCGTTGAAGTCCCACGCTTTCCAATCCCCCGTCTGAAAATAGCCGTACGACGAGTTGATATCGAGGAACTCATCCGCTATAAACGGATTGTTCCCCAGCCCCCAGAATCTCAGTACGGCCCCGAGCAAAAGGATGAGCAGGAGCGCAAGAATCTTCCTTCCTTTCGTTTTCAATGCTTTCATATTCCCTTTTTCGAGAAACCTGATTATTGATCGTCTTCCGAGTCGTCGTTCCCGGTATCGTTTCGGCGGTTCCACCATTCGCTCCAGGTGTACCGCGGCAATGCGGACGGATTATCCTTCACCTTGCCGCTCTGGGTGAATATCTGACGTTTCGCCTGGATCGCTTCGGGTTTCGGGCGGAATTCTATCATGGTCAACGTTCCGAACTGACGCTTCGCGACGATTTCATAATTTGCCCTGTACTTCTTCGCTCCGTCCTCGAGATCCGATTTCGATCGAAGAATAATCACGTAGATGCCTTCCTCGTATACGCCCGCGAGACCGATGACATCGTTTTGAATGTCTCTCTTTTCCATCAGGTATTTCAACGCGCGTCTATGTTCCGGTTCACTCCACATATAGACCGGGTAACCGCTCTCATCAGATCGCTCCTTCAGATATTGGACGATGTGCGTCTGCTGTTCGAGCGTCACCCTTGCACGCTCCTTCAGGATTCGATCTGTCGGACTCTTCACCGGTTCATACGACGCGAGACCGAGCTGTCCGAACCGTTGCCACAGATAGAACAGATTCGTTCCGGTCAGAAACGCTATGCCGAGAACCATGACGCCGACCGCTATCTTTTTCCACGGCGAGACCCGTATGACCGCATCGGAGAGAAGAGCGAGAAGGATGAACGGGACAGGCACTGTAACCAGAAAGAAGCGGGGTGCGAACCCGTATGCGAGTGGCAGGAACAGAACGAACGGGATAAGCAGCCACAACCCGACAAGCAGCAGAAAATCGGATTTTCGACGCGACCGCTCCCTCCAGCCGAGATATACGAGCGAAACGGCGCCCGACAGAAAGACGAGCATAGATGCCGCAGCGAACGGCCAACCGTGTCGGCAGCCTGAATCGCATTCCGCCTGAAAGCCGTCCAGGCCGTTTTTGAACGTGAAAAAGTCCCCACCTTCGTAACCCGAAACGACAACCAGGAACCCGAGCCCGTGTTCGGATACGTCCTTTACGAATTTTGCCGCAAGGGAGTGCTCCTCCTTCGAAGACTTTTCGGTAACTGCCCGTACGAAAGCCTGGGAGTTGGCTCCGCCAGTGCTGAATTCGTTGAGAATGACAGGGATATACAGTAATATTCCGATCCCTACGGCCGCAATCCAGACCTTGACCGGAAACCGCGGACGGCGGATGAGCAGAAAGGCGACCGTGATCGAGGGTAACGCCAAGAAGGCGAGAA
>CAINXS010000037.1 GCA_903854995.1 Candidatus Moraniibacteriota bacterium
CGTCCTTCTGCTTGTCCGTCGTTGCGCGGGCCTCGAGCTTGGCGTACCACTCCACCCGTCGCGCATCCTGCGTCGAGCGGATACCGTTCAGGTTCTCATCGCGCGTATCACGGCGGTCCTCCATCGTCGCCTCCCTGTTCCCCTTCAATTCGTCGATCTTGATCCGGACGCCCGACATCTTTTCCGCGATATTTCCGGTCGTTTCGGCGAACCGCCCACAGAATTCCCCTTGGACCTGGGTCTTGATCTCCTCCTTTTTCGCTTCGACCTTCTGACGAACATCGCCGATGATCCTTCGGGCGTTCGTCACCTGGTCGAACATCTGAGCCGACGCGGTCGACACCGTGATGACCGAAACGACGGAAACGAGCGCGATGGTAACGATCCTAGATGTTGTTTTCCTCATATGCGTTTTCATATTCGTTCAGTACCTTCGCACCCGCGGTCGCCGATTCCTTTTCGGCGACAGCCTCGGATTCGGTCCCGTTCTCTTCTTTCAGGAGGTCGTCACCGATACCTTTCGCGACGTCATCGGGGGAAATATCGCCGTCCGGAATAGCCTCTTCGACAACCGCATCCGACGTTCCCGCGTTCCCCTGCGATACGGATCCGAGCGAACCGCTCCGAAACGGTGAAACCGGCCCCACCGACGCAAATTGCCGATAGACGACCGAACCGATCGCGAATGCGGCAAGCACCGCGATGACACCGATAATCCACTGTTGCCGTTTGTCCATATGATATCCGTGTTACGTTTCCGTTTCGGGTACCATTATACCACGAAAAGGAACACACCGAACCGGCCCGGACACTATTTCCCACCGATCCTTGCCTCAAGCGCGCGGATCTCGTCACGCAGTATGGCGGCGGTCTCGAAGTCGAGTATCTTTACCGCGTCCTTCATCTCCTTTTCCTTCCGTCGGATCGTCTTTCGTGGATTCCTGTCGAAACCCGCCTCATCTATCGCGAGTATCGTGCGGACCGCCTTGTCATGATCGCTCTCGAGATCCTCGGTGATATCGTGAATGGTCTTCAATATGGTTTCCGGCGTGATACCATGTTCCTCATTATAGGCGACCTGGATCGCCCGGCGACGATTCGTCTCGTCGATCGCGTATTTCATCGATCCGGTCACCGAATCGGCATACAGGGTCACCCGCCCCGCCACGTTCCGCGCGGCCCGACCGATGATCTGTATGAGCGACGTCTCGGAACGGAGGAATCCCTCCTTGTCCGCATCCAGGATACCGATGAAGGTCACCTCGGGCAGATCGAGCCCCTCGCGAAGCAGGTTGACCCCGACCAGGCAGTCGAACTCGCCCTTCCGGAACTGCGTCAAAATCTTGATACGGTCGATCGTCTTGATATCGCTATGCAGGTATTCGGCCTTTATTCCCTTTTCCTTCAGGTATAGCGACAAATCCTCGGCCATCTTTTTCGTCAAGGTCGTCGCGATCACCCTGCCACCACGGCCAACCTCAAGTTCCGTCTCACGAATGAAATCGCTGATCTGCCCGGGATACGCTCCGCTCTCCCGAACCGGACGGACGGAAATCTCGGGATCGACGAGTCCGGTCGGACGAATGACCTGCTCGACGATCTTTCCACTCGTTTCCCGCTCATACGCTCCCGGCGTCGCCGACGTATACACGACCGCACCGACATGCTCGTCGAACTCCTCGTATCGGAGCGGACGGTTATCGAGCGCCGAAGGCAATCGGAATCCGAATTCGACAAGATTCTTCTTGCGCGCCTGATCACCCGCATACATACCCCGTATCTGCGGCACCGTGACATGCGACTCGTCGATAACGGTCAGAAAGTCCGGCGTTCCATCGGGCAGTCTCGGGAAATAATCGAGCAGGGTCTCCGGCGGCGCGCCGGCGGGACGGAATGACAGTTGACGGGAATAATTCTCGATTCCGTTGCAGTATCCGATCTCGGCCATCATCGCGAGGTCGTAGTTCGTTCGCCGCTTGAGTCGCTCGGCTTCAAGCAACTTTCCCTCCTTCTCGAATGTCGCGAGCTGTCCTGCGAGTTCCGCACGGATATTCCCGATCGCACGGTCCTGTTCATCCTTGTCGGCGACAAAGTGCTTCGTCGGAAACAGGTACACCGATTTTGGCGACCCTTGAATTTTCTGCGTTACCGGATCGATCTGCGTGATACCGGAAATCCGACTTCCGGAAAGCTCGATCATGTACACCGTCTTCTCGGACACCGGCATGATCTCGATCCGGTTGCCGAGCGCCCGGAACGTTCCCGGCAACAGGTCCGCGTTCGTCCGGGTGAAAAATATGGATATCAGCTTTCGCAGCAGTTCCGGCCGCGAACACGTCTCGCCGACTTCCAGCACGAGATGGTTCTTCATGTATTCTTCGGGACTGCCGAGGCCGTATATGGCGGATACCGACGCGACGATGATCGTATCGCGTCGCGTCAGGAGCGACTGCGTGGACGCGTGCCGCAACCGGTCGATCTCCGCGTTGATCTGCGCGTCCTTCTCGATATAGGTGTCGGTGATCGGCAGGTACGCCTCCGGCTGGTAGTAGTCGTAGTAGGAAACGAAATAATGGACGGCGTTATCCGGAAAAAACGACTGGTACTCCTGCGCGAGCTGCGCCGCGAGCGTCTTGTTGTGCGCGATAACCAACGTCGGCTTATCGTACGCCCGTATGACATTCGCCACGGTGAACGTCTTGCCGGAACCGGTCACACCCAAAAGCGTCTGCCGGGCGATGCCTTCTTGCAGACCGGAAACCAGACCCTCGATGGCCTTGGGCTGATCCCCCGCGGGCAGATACGGTGATTTCAGGGTGAAGACGGACATGAATATTGCGTTCCGTAGAGACGCCCCGTCGGGGCGTCTCTACAGGCGGGTACCATTATGAAAATCAACGGGGTTGTACATCTCTACCGACCGACCATCCTAGCATACACCTTCTGTCTTGGGAATAGAAAAGGGGCGCGCTGTTCACACACCCCATCCGATCATTCCAGCCTTCGCAGATCGTCAAATCTTCCTGACAGCCTTTCTGCGAAAATACTGACCTTCGAGACTTACGACCTGAATTTCCTCGCCTCGGGATTCTCCAACCACCGCGACCCGGAACATTCCCTTCTGCAGGACGGTATGCCCTTCATCAGGAACGCACGTCCAGTAGCAGCGAAAACCGTCCACGAAAACGGTTCCCATCTGACGCGGAGTGGAAATCGTTCCCCGCAGGAACGCCTCGCGATGAAACTTCGCCACGACGCCCATCTCGATATAGCGGCCGGTCTCACCATACGGCTCACCGGTCAACGCCGTATCACATACGGACGCGATCGCGTCATCGACAAGCGCCTGATGCACGAGCGAGAAATGCGGACGACCCCGTGGAACGATCTGCGCCAACGCGAACGCGTCCGTCAGTTCCGAAACGAACCGGAGTGAGCCGTCTTGAAGCCGCTCCATGTACACGTTCCCGAAAGGAAACGGCCCGCATTGCGGATTCAGGTTTACGAATCCTCCATCAATTCCCTCGACCTGAACAGGGTTTTCCAACCGTTCAGGAATAACATTAAAATCAGACCCGACAATGTACTGCATCATGGACACCTCCTGTGCCGTTTATTCATGGAAACAAGGAACAAACCATCGGCCAATCATCCTCCGATACGGATTCATTGTCAAGCACCCGTAAAACAGACGCGACTTCGAAGACGTTGATTCGAAGTGTCACCCGCTCCTAATTTCGAAGATAATAAAGGAGGCGCCGAGCGGACCCAAAAAAAAGTTTAATCGAGTTGTTCATACCCGCTTCTTTGGACAATTCCCATTTCGACCGCCCTTACGACTTTTCCGTTTTGGCTCCGAGTCTGTCAAATGGAACAATCCATATGCAGACATGAATATTGCGTTTCCGTAGAGACGCCCCGTCGGGGCGTCTCTACAAGCCGGCCCACCACAACATCGGAAGAGGAAAACATCCCTGCCGACCGATAAACATAGCATACACCCATACTTTTTGAAACAGAAAAAGCAGAGCTCGTTGTGACACTCTGCTTTTCCGTTTCGGTTACTTCACCTTGATGAGGTAGGTCGCGGTCAGACCATAGAAGGTCTTATCCGGACACACTCCTTCGATCGCCCACTGCCGCCTGACTTCCGGCGTCAGCGTAAAGCCTTCCGCAATGCCGATCGTCGTCGTGATATCAACCCGGAACATGCTCGGATGCTCAGGCACGCTTCCGAACGCTCCGTTATGGCCGCCAAAGTAGCCCTTCAAACTGAACGGTTGTCCTACGACCGGTACGACAGCCTTCGCGCCGACCTTGTAGAGGAAACCTCCCGGGAGAATCTCCTTCTGCGTCGGAAGGACGTCTTCGAACATGACGAACGGCGTCACTACACCGGCCACCTTCGGAAAATCTACGATAACGAACAGATCGTGGAGATCCGGTCCGGTCATGTCGAAGTAGACATAGCCAACATTGACCGAAAAGTTGCCGATCATCTTCGTGACGTCGAACCCGTAGTCCGACTCGTCCCCTTTGTCCGGAATACCGTTCAGCGAGGCCGAGTTCCAGACCTTTAGACGGAACTTCCAGTCGCCGGTCTCGTAAATACCTGACAGCTGTTGCTGAGGCAACCAACCGTCAAATTTCATCTTGCCGCTTGAGCTTGACGCGAACCCCTTATAGACGCTTCCGTCGTAGCGGATGAAAATTCCTTCCGCCTGTGCATTGACGGAGAAAACGGCAATGATTGCCGCTGCCAAAAGAGCAACAATGTTTTTCATGAGTGAAAAGTATTTTAATTGCTCATCGGCCCGCAAAAGCACCGACGAAATGATAGGAGATGTAAAGAAAACTGTTTCAGGTAAGGATGTTCACTCCGTAGTGGTCCTTAACGCTGAAAGGGTAGTATAGCACTTTTTCGACTTTGTGTCAATGAAAATATCGGGTCTGCGCTTGGGAAAGCCATGAAAATACGGTCGAAATCGCGTACATTCCCCTTCCGCTGACCGGATGCTTGACACCAGATAGTTAATTGGTAAACTATAAGCGAATACGGAATGCATACCTATGAAACAGGCAAAGGAAACCCGCAAGAAAGGATCGTTCCCGGCGGACGACATGATTTCGCCGATTCTTCATGCGGCTACACGGATCGAGCGCCTCTCCGATCGGCTGATCTTTGAACCGCTCGACCTTTCCTTCACCGCCTTCAAGATACTGAAGTACCTCGCGATCGCCGGGCCTTCCTCTCCGGGCGCCATACTTGAGTGTCTCGGCGGCACGAAGTCGAACCTGAGCCAGCGCCTCGGTACGCTCGAGAGGAAAGGTCTCGTGGAGCGACTCCCCTCGAAGTCGGGAAGCGACCGACGATTCGCCGCTTTCGCACTCACGGCCTCCGGGAAGCGGAAACTGAGAACGGTCGAGAAGCGCGCCGAAAAGGAAGGACTCAGACTTTCCGGATATTTCTCGAAATCGGAAATCACCACGCATGCCGCCTTCTTCCGAAAGCTACTCTCGCTCCTCGACCAAGCGGAATCGCACGGATGTACCGAGTGCGATAGCAATGAGAAATCGAAAACGAAACAAAAAGCATAGCAAAGGAAACATCAATAGTATACCCGGGTCTTCGTTATTGTCTTTAGTTGTTAGTTGTAAGTTATTAGTTGTAAGTTTCTTCCCCTATGAAATCCAAAAATTCCCTCATCATCGGTATAGCCATAGTCGTGATCATCGCCGGAACGGTCGCGTACCTTCGTCGTCCGACCGAACCGGCCGCGACGAACGGTGGCGTTCACCCCGTCCAGGTTGGCATCCGTCAGGTATCGGAAAGTCGGTCCGCCCAGGTCAGCCTTTCGTTCCCCGGCACCGTCACGGCCGAAGGCGTCGCGAATGTTTCGGCCGGAAGTGACGGCACGGTCGTTTCCTCGAACATCAGACTCGGTCAGAAGGTCGGTATCGGAACGGTACTCGCCCGGATCGACGATCCGTCCGGAAGCATCGCTTCGGATTCGGGATTCCGGAACGCGGATATCCGGAACGCCGAACTTTCCGTCGAACGTGCCAAGCTCTCCTACACCGAATCGAAGCGGGCCGACGGAAACACGTCCACCCACGCCTCCGAGCTTTCGAAGGATCTCGCGAAGAAAAACCTCGAGTCCGCCCAGGCGACACTCACCGCATTGCTTGACCGGCACATAATCAAGAGTCCCATCGCCGGAACCGTGACGTCACGGGACGTAGCGACAGGAGATTCGGTGAAGACCGGCGATCCGCTCTATGTTATCGAGAACGGCTCGGCGACGATGACGGTCACGTTCTACGTGAGCGAATCCGAACGGGCGCTCATCGTTCCCGGATCGACCATCCGCATCATGCGGACGCCGAACGATTCCCAGCCGGTGAGCGGTACGCTGAAGCGCGTTTCTTCCGCTGCCGATCCTGCCAGCCGGCGTTTTCTCGCGGAAGCGACCGTGACCGACAGAAATTCGGTACTTCCCGGCACGTCCGTTTCGGTCTTCGCGGATGCGACCCTGAATCCGTCGGGATCCGGGCACTTCTTCCTCCCGCTCTCGGCCGTGGCCATAGAATCGTCCGGCACGTCCTCGATTTTCACGATTCAAGAGGGAATAGCGAAACGGATTCCGGTCGACGTCGTCCGGATCGAGGGTGAAACCGCCGAGGTCTCAGCCGACCTCCAAGATGACACCCGCATCATCATCGAGAACGCGAAACGGGTAAAGGACGGCGAAGCGGTCGCCAGCAAGTAGCAGGTAGGAAGTAGCAGTCTCTTACTACGCCATTCCCTTCCCTGTCCGCAGACTACGTACTACTGTCTTCACTTGGTTCACGATTCCGTTTCAAAATTCAAAATTCATAATTCGAAATTCTTCTCTCCTTCATACACATCCCCCTATGCCCGACGAAGACCTCAAAACACTCGCAGAGCCAACAGTAACCTCCTCCGATTCCAGCTACCTTTCGAAGCTCGTCTTCGACCCGGAACTCCGCAAGGGATTCCTCAATTTTTTCGTGACGCATACGCGAGTCATCCTCCTCATGATCGCCCTCATTTCGGGCTGGGGAATCTATTCGTTCATCAAGCTTCCACGCGAGTCGAACCCGGAGGTAAAGATACCGATCGCAGTCGTCATAACGCCCTATCCGGGCGCCTCCCCAGGCGACGTCGAGGAACTGGTCACCAAAAAGATCGAGACCGAGATAGGCGCGCTCAAAGGCGTCAGCAAACTCACCTCGCGCTCCGAGAACTCGCTGTCCGCGGTCACCGTCGAGTTCGACGCGAAGGAAGACCTCACGGCAGCCATCCGCAGCGTCCGGGATGCCGTGGAGAGCGTGAAAACGAGTCTGCCAGACGACGCGAACGATCCGACCGTCCGGGAAATCTCCATGGACGACCGGCCCATATTCACCGTGGCCCTGACCGGTCCTTATGACGGATTCGTCCTCCGAAAAAGCGCTGACGACCTCTCGGATACGCTCGAGAAGATTCCCGGGGTACGCGAGGTGTCCGTCTCCGGCGGCGATACGCGCGAGTTTTCCGTCGCATACGATCCGGACCGGATCGTAGCGCTCGGTATTTCGGTCGATACCGCGAACCGGGCCATCGCGGCGGCGAACGTCGCGATCCCATCCGGGAACTTCGACGGATCCGTGTTCGCGTATCCCGTGCGGACGGACGGGCGCCTTTTCACCGCGGCGTCTCTTCGTGATATCCCGGTCGGTACGACGAAGACGGGTGCCGCCATCCGACTTTCCGATCTTGCAAAGGTAGAGGAAACCGCGATCGAACGTACCAGCCTCTCGCGTCTCTCCATAAACGGCTCCGCTCCCGAGGATGCCGTCACAATCAACCTCGTAAAAAAAACCGGCGGATCGATCATCGACATTTCCGACACGGCCCAGGAAACCGTACGAAAAGCCTCGGCGACCTTCCCTTCGGGCATCCGCTCGGAAATCATGCTCGACTACGCAAAATACATCCGCACCGACTTCGACCATCTGAAACGGGATTTCCTCATAACGCTCGCGCTCGTCATGGTGACGCTGTTCCTCATCGTCGGACTCAAGGAGGCCGTCATCGCGGGACTGGCAATCCCGTTGGTATTCTTCTCGACCTTCGGCGTCATGCTGCTTGCCGGCACATCGCTCAACTTCCTTTCGCTGTTCTCCCTCCTCCTTTCATTGGGTCTCCTTGTCGACGATGCGATCGTCGTCGTCTCCGCGACCAAACAGTATCTGCGCACGGGCAAGTTCACGCCGGAAGAGGCCGTCCTTTTGGTGCTCCGTGATTTCAAAGTCGTCCTCCTCTCGACAACGCTGGCCACGACCTTCGCATTTTTGCCGCTTCTGCTCTCGACCGGCATCATGGGCGAATACATCAAGTCTATCCCGATCACCGTATCGGTAACGCTGGTTTCGTCGCTCATCATCGCGCTCACGATCAATCATCCGCTCGCCGCAGCGCTCGAACGCATACGCCTCACGCGCGGGTACTTCTGGGCGATGCTGCTTCCTCTGTTCGGACTGACGGTTTTCTCACTCGTTTCCCTCCATGGGATTCCCGGATTCGCGGTTTCCGCGCTCACCGGTTCCGCCACCTTCGCGCTCGGATTCTGGCGATGGAAAGGTGGCGGGAAAATGACACTGCTCCGAAACGAAGAACAAGTCGAACACGAACGGAAAGACGACATGACGATCCGAAGAAAGCTGCTGAGCCAGGGATCCGATCACGAGGGATTTCTCTCCCGACTCATTCACGGGATCATCCATTTCGATGCCGCCATCCCGGTATACGAAAAGGCGCTCCGATTCATTCTCGCATCCCGAAAGCGCCGGGTTCTCTCGGTCATCTTCGCGGTCTCGCTCCTCGTCCTCTCGGCGCTCCTCCCCGTAACCGGCATCGTGAAGTCCGAATTCTTCCCGGCCTCCGACGAAGAGACGATCACACTTACAGTCAAAGGATCGGTCGGCCTCACTCTGAACCAAACGGATGACATCGTCAGGCGGGTCGAGGAAAATCTCAGAAATTACAAGGAGATAAAGAGCTTCTCCTCGGTCATCGGTTCCGACAGCGCCTCAAACGAAGCGACGATCGATATTCAGCTCGTCCCGACCGAGGACCGGGACATCCCCTCGTACGACCTCGCAACCGAGATACGGAACGGGCTTTCGGATATCGACACGGCGGATATCGCGGTCGAGTCACTCCGTGGAGGCCCGCCATCCGGCTCCGCGTTTGAAGCGCGCGTTTCGGGTGACGACCTTGCCGAACTCTCCCGCATCGCGGCGCGACTCAAGACCATACTCGCGGATATCCCGGGCACGACCGCTGAAGAGATCTCGCTGAAAGAAGCTCCCGCGGAATTCACCTTCGCGCTCGACCACGCGCGGCTCGAAGCCGCGGGACTGAGCGCGGCCCAGGTCGGAAGCGTGCTTCGCATGGCCGTTTCGGGAACCAAGATATCGACCGTCCTCCAGAACGGGGACGAGACCGACATCGTCGCGCGGTTCGACGCCGCATCGATCCCGACTTTGGGCTCGCTCCAGAACCTGCAAATCGTCTCGGCGTCCGGAACGCCGGTCTTCCTCAAGGACGTGGCGAAGATCGAACTCCGACCGTCGGTGAACGCCGTCGAACACAAGGACCAGAAACGCACCGTTACTCTCTCGTCCGATGTCGAGGGTACCGCCAATCCGCAGGAGATCCTGAAGGAATTCGAGAAGCAACTCGCCGCGTCCGATCCGCTCCCCGCCGGATATTCGATCTCCTACGGGGGTGAGAACGAGCAGAATGTCGAATCCGTACAGTCGATCCTTCGTGCGATGGTGATCGCCGCGGTCCTCATCCTCGCGACCTTGGTCATCCAGTTCAACTCTTTCCGGAGCGCGTTCATCGTCCTCATCACGCTCCCCTTGGCGCTCATCGGCGTCTTTCCGGGACTCGCTGTCATCGGGATCCCGCTCTCGTTCCCGGGACTCATCGGCATCCTCGCGCTCTTCGGCATCGTGGTCAAAAACGCGATCATCCTCGTCGACAAGATCAAGCTCAACGAGCGGAGCGGCATCCCCTTCGGCGAGGCGATCGTCGACGCCGGCAAGTCACGACTCGAGGCGATCTTCATCACCTCGATCTGCACCATCTTCGGCATCATCCCGATTACCCTCTCGGATGCGACGTGGCGCGCGCTCGGCTCCGTCATCATCTTCGGACTCGTGCTCTCGTCCTTCCTGACGCTCTTCATCGTCCCCCTGCTCTACTTCATGCTCGCCCCGCGCCGCGAGCGCGAGTCCGTCGAATCAACTACCCCGTAGCAGAGCTACTGGGTATCCATCACCGCCTTAGTCTGTCATCCCGGGCTTGACCCGGGATCCAGTCGCCTTCACGGCGACATATCCGCAGCAGAGCTGCGGGGTATTGACCCTAATAGAGAATAAAGCGAAGGGTCGGCCCGCCAACGAAAAATCACCCGACTAGTTAGGGTGTTTTTTCACGATTCATCCTTGTACATCCCCGTTTGCTCTTGATAATTCAGCCGTATTCCCCTATCATCCGATTTTTCAGAATCTCAGCATCCATTAACAAAACCAGAAGGAGCGCTCAATAGGCGAATATAATCGCTTCGGCATAAAGCCGAACTCATTTAAAGACGGGAGGTTGCTTAGCAACCGCTACCGTAACGAAAAAACCGGACAGGACGAATCCGTCGGTGTCGCGACGCCGTTCAGGTACGACTTCGGTATCGCCGCCGGACGCGAGGTCATGACCGTCATCAGCGGAATAATCGAGGCGCATGGCTCGTTACATTCGCCAGATCACGATCCGACGTTCATCTTCGAGAAAAGTGAGCGGATCAAATTTTGCTGTTCGGTGACATCGTCCTATCTCTGTGTGTTCGGTGAACCGATGGCCGAGTAACCGCGAATCTTTTCAAAAAAAAGCACCTGGTGTTGAACATCCGGTGCTTTTCGTTTTTCGGAATCGTTATTTTTATCGAGCGATATCCGTCTCTCCTTTCTTCTCCCATGTGTTCTCGTCGTACGAGACGATGGCGGAGTCGCCGATCACATACAGGGTATCACCGATATAGAGCGCCCGGCGGACACCCGTCCCCGCGATAGCCGCCTTGAGTGAAAGTGCATTCCCATCGTAGGAAAGGACATATCCGCCCTGGCTTCCGGGTATGAAAAACACCTTGTGCGCCGTGTCGGCAAGGAACGCGCGGCGATCGTCAGTCGCTTCCGACCAAAACTCGTCAAGCAGATACTTCGAGATTTCCTGGGGATTTTCCGGATCGGAAACGTCGAAGAGCGAGAGTTTCACCTTGCTCTCCTCCCGCCCGATACCGAGAACGATATGCGGACCCAACGGATGCAGGTACGAGGAATACCCCGGGATCTTCAGTTCTCCGGTCTTCTTCGGATGTTCCGGATCGGAAAGATCCAGGACATAGAAGGGATCCGTTTCCTTGAAGGTCACCAGATACCCGCGATTGCCGATGAACCGCGCCGAGTAGATGCGCTCTCCCTGACCAAGACCGAGGAGCTCGCCTTGCTTCCGCAGGTTCTTGTCGAGTACGTACACATCGTTCTCACTCCGGATACCGTTGGTCGATATGCCCGAAAAATAGAACTTGCCCCGTCCACCGACGGTCGTCGCGATACGAAGATTCCCGTCGGATTCATCGAGGGAAAAATCGTTCAGCGGAGTCCCCGCCACGACGCCGGTCGCACCCACTTCCAGACCGTCGAGCGAAATCTTCACGATACCGGTCGAACCGAGCTCGCGCAGATGCTTCGTCCCGTAATCCGACATCCGGTTCGTCACCTCGTTCTGCAGCCGGAGCTGCTCGTCCTGACTTTTCCCGAGGTACTCGTTCCCGATAAGACGGGACAGTTCCGCGAGTTTCGCATCGATGCCGATATCATACCCCGCCAATTTCTCGAGCCGATCAAGGAAACCGATCGAGAACAGGCCGGCGCCGTTCTCTCGGAAAAATCCGAGAAGAAGTTCGACCGGATCGGCAGGCTTCGGATAGGTCACATAAAGGGACTCGTCACCCATATACACGACCGACTGCCCCGAAGAACCGACGAAGGAAACCTTGTCCCCGACCGTTCCGCTTGTCGGATCGAGCACGAGCGCAGTGAAAATCGAATCCGCCGGCGACGGCATGGCCGGCCGGTAGATATCCGTACAGGCGACTTCCGGCATACCCTGACCGGCTCCGAACGGCCGGATCGGACACGGAAGCGATTCATTTGTCCACGTCCGCTCGACCAGATACAGTCGGTTTCCGGATTTCCGTGCCTCAAGCAGCATGCTATCGTCCCCGATCGGAACGGTCCATCGCTCCTTCGGATTCTTCCGGTCGGATATGTCGTATCCGGATACCGTCCTGCCGGACGATTCGAACAGCACAAGCGTGTCACCGTACAGAAGCGTCTCTCCCGTCTTTCCGATCGATCCGAGTAAAGAAATATCACCGGATCCGGTGACCCCATAGATATCCGTCTTCGATTCCGACTGATACATCGGCGGCACAATGCCGATCATTTTCTCGGAAACGCCGACACCCGCGGATCCCGACGATACCGTCGCGCCATCCGCCGCGGGCGCCATCATGGGAATCGGCTCCGGACCGCCACGATACAGATACCTCGCCTCACGCGAATAGTAGATATGGTTCCCGTCGGTCTTCACGATATCCGGTTCGTCCACGCCCTCCGTCCGGACGTTCGTCTCGGATACGCGAGGGATCGTTCGTGCCGCCCCGGTGCCCAACGCATCCTTCGCGACGCTCGTAGCCATCGGCGTCGCAAACGATACCGCTTCCATCCCGGCACCAAAACGACCGACAGACACCCCGGCCCCGAGCGACTTCGCCTGGGCCAAATAGTTTCGGAACTCGGCCTCGGACGAGAACGTTCCGACACGTTCCGCAGAACCGCCACGGAGCGTGGACGTACCTGACCTGGAATCCCCCGTTCCGACTCCGTTTCCAAGCTGCCGTATCGCGGGAATCGACGCGAGAACGCCCGTGAACAACAACGCCAACGCTGCGAGCAGGCCCGTCATCGAAAGGAGGCGTTTCCTATCCATATGTGTATGTTATCGATAACTTCAGTATATCACGTGAGAGACAGGGGGAACGGAAGTCGTCAATGATATTTGACCGACATAGGAATATCGTCCGATACGAAAACGGCGACGCGTCGACGCGTCGCCATTCGTTTCAGAAAACGACTACCTTCTCCCACGACCGAAGTTTCGGACATTCGGCCGGACTACCATAGTCATGCTCTCCTCGATGAAGGTAAGCGCGTTACCCGTTTTTGTGCCGCGACCGGTACGACCGATGCGGTGAATATAATCCTCGTAGTTCTCGGGAAGATCGAAGTTGATCACGTGTGACACATCCGGGATATCGAGCCCACGCGCCGCGACATCGGTCGCGACGAGAACCTGCAGCTCGTCTTGAGTGAAACGCCGAAGCGCCCGCTCGCGCTGCCCCTGGGATTTGTCACCATGAATCGCGTCCGCACGGAATCCGCGCTTCACGAGCGCATTCGCGAGATTCTCCGTACTCCGCTTCGTCTTTCGGAAAACGAGCACCTTTTTAAAATCGTCCTTGAGAAGCAGGTCATGCAGTATCTCGACTTTCTGATCGTTGTCCTTCACGGTGATGACGTTCTGTTCGACGTTTTCGGAGGTCGCCCGACTCTTCACTTCGACGGTGATCGGGTCCTTGAGAAACTTCTTCGCCAGCTCCCCGATCTCACGCGGCATGGTCGCCGAGAAAAACAGCGTCTGCCGTTCTTCCTTCAGCATCCCGAGGAGTTCCTTGATATCCTTCACGAACCCCATGTCGAGCATGCGGTCGGCCTCGTCGAGGACGACATTGTTGAACGGAGTCAGGTCGAGCACCTTCCGAGAGACAAGGTCTTTGAGACGTCCCGGCGTACCGATGACAAATTCGGGATTCTTGGAAACTGCCGCGATCTGGCGCGGAAAACCGGTCCCACCGATGACGATGGCCGATCGCAATCCGAGCCCCCGCGAGAAATCTCGGAACTCCGATTCGATCTGGAGCGCGAGTTCGCGCGTCGGCGTGACGATAAGCGTCCGCTCGCCGCGCCTGCGGAACGCCTTGTCGATAAGCGGCAACAGGAACGCGACGGTCTTGCCCGTTCCGGTGTTCGCGATACCGATGACGTCTCGGCCTTCGAGCGCGTGCGGAATGGCGCCGTCTTGGATCGGGGTGGGGTTCACGTACCCTTTCGTGTAGACATTACGCTTCAGACTGTCGTGCATCTTGAAATCCGCGAAGCGGTGCTTCGGGTCGAATGCCTCGACATCCGTGGTCAGGATGGCCTTCTTGACGAACCGGGTCACGTCGAGCAGACGCGAATCGACCGGCTGTTTCCTTCTCCCTCCGCCGCCTCCGCGGCCGGCCGGTCGACCGGCACCGTACGGGCGGCCCGATCCCGCCTTTGATATAAGGCGCTGCTCAATACTCTTTCTCTGCATAACGAAATTCGTTCGGGGTAATATATAGTACCCGTGGCTTAAATCGACGTCTAATGGACGTCGTCTTCACCCCGAACACCTCCTTTAATCGAAGTCTCGAAGCGATAGTGATTAATGATAACACGAAAAATATTCCGTGTCAATCCTACGTAATGTTTCAATACCTTTGCATCACCTGCTAGACTGACCTGTTTAATGCAAAGATATGGCATACACCTCGAATCCGAATATCCCGAAGGTGCGCTGGCAAGCCGTGAAGATGCTC
>CAINXS010000038.1 GCA_903854995.1 Candidatus Moraniibacteriota bacterium
AATGGCTGTGGTTCGCTTTGGCGTGGTTCGGAATATCGACGTTCTTCATAGCCCTCGCGCCGGCATACAATCACGGATTGTTTTCCATGATGAACCCGACCAAAGAGAGCGTCTCGCTGTGGATGAGCGTCTTCTTTGTGCCGTTGAGTCTCGGCTTGTTGCTCTGGAGCTCGAAGCGATTGAAGACATGAGTCTTGATAAGACGTTCGCGTATCGTGTGACGTTTTTTGGAAAGATGCATCTCCGAGCATCCAGCAAAAAAACCTGCTTTACAAGCGGGTTTTTTGGTGGGAATATTGTTGTATATGTGCAGACTCCTTTTCGTTTCTGGCAGTCCGGCTGAATCCGAGATCAGGGAAATCCTGATCGGGTTCCGGCGTCTCGCGGAATACGGAAATATACCGGCGGGATCAGCCAAGGGTCATAAGGACGGGTGGGGACTCGCGACGATCGGGAACGGTCGTCCTGAAAAGGAATTCCGGAATGCCGGCGATGCATTCTCGGACCCGCTCTACGCGGACGGCGTGGACGCTATCGCCACGTTGCGACCGCGCGCCATCATGGGCCACTTGCGGAAGGCGTTCGTCGGGTCCGCGACTCTAGAAAACACCCAACCGTATCTTTCCGAAGCGTATGCCATGTGCCACAATGGAACGGTGTTCGGTGTCGACGATCTCCCTCTTGGAAGTTTCGAAAAGTCGGTGCGGGGCGAAAGTGATTCGGAGCGCCTTTTCTATTTCCTTCTGGGCCATATTCGGGAAGGCGAGTCGCTCGAGGACGGTTTCGGGTCCGCGATCCGCAATGTTGCCGGAGGCCACGATTATGCCGCTATGAACCTGCTCTTCTCCGACGGGAAGCGTCTTCTCGCACGGCGGGACTTCAACCCGGACAATGCGGACGTGAAAGAGTACGGATTGGAATCGTACTATTCCCTGTTTCTCGGTACGGAACGCTCAGGGAGATTCATCGTGATCTGTTCGGAAAAACTTGACGTCGATGGTGTGACCTGGCGCCTGCTTGATAACCGCGAGACGGTCTCGATTCCGCTATCTTGAGTCCGGCTTCGCCGAAGAGGACGGAAAAAATGCCGTAACTCCTGTAACCCGCTTGCAAAGCCGGTTTTTTAATGGGAAAATTGGTTGCGTACGCACGCTGTCCAATTTGGAACTATGTTTGAGAGGGGATTATTCGGGAATCCTTCCGGACGGCAGTCGTCCAATGCCGAAAAACCGACGAAGAAGGAACGCTACGTCGCCGTGAAGGCGGACGGACGAAAACACAGGGTGGATATTTCGGGCATGCAGAGCGATCTGATCGGATCCGGCGGATATGGCATGATTCGGCGCGTCGATGCGGATATCGTCCGACCGAGGGAATTCCCGTTTCGACTCCGGGAAGGTTCACGTGCAGTCGGTAACATGGTCGTGAAGGAACTGTACGGCATATGGGCCACCGAAGAGCATCTCCGGCGTTCGCTCGATGTCTACCAGGCGATTCGTAAGGTCGGAATCGACACTTGGAACACGTACCGTCGACTTGAGGGCGAGCCAGCCATCCTCATGACCGACGGCGAACGGGACGGGTCCGTTGTTTTTTCGAAAAACGTCTCCGTAAGCAGAGAAGCGATAGATAGTCGGTCTTTCCACGAAATCGACGGCTTCGTCGAGGTCGTAAGCAAAGCGATGGAGAGTCTCGCGCGCGCGAATGAACACGGAATCGGACTTTCTGGCGACGCGTGGTTTGCCGGCGCGGACGTTCCGGAATCTGACGAAGCGATATCCGTCGATCTGCGCCGTATCTTCGTCGGTGACTTCGATATCGTCCTTGTCGGTGCCAAGGTGAATGATTCGTTTATCTCAAAAAACTGCCTTGATTTCGAGTCGTTCGTGGGGGAGACCCTGATTCCGATATGTCTCGTTGGTGATCGCCATCAGGCCTATCGTGAGACGCTCGGTCACATGATGGAGTCGCGATTCCCGGGATATCGGAGCCGGTACGGATCGATGAATGGCCCGAGCAGTCGATCTTACGCTGTCAATCAGTAAAGAATCCCGCCTGCCAGGCTGGTTTTTGGTGGGAATAGGAAAGAGCCATCCCGTTTTTCGGGATGGCTCCTTTGGCTGAGCGTCGTCTCGCTTATGGTTTTCGTTCGATCCGTGGTGCATGGTAGCACCCACTCTCTTCTGTCCGTATGACGAAGACATACTCCTGTGGGGCGTTCATCGCAAGCATGAGCTCGGAACCCAGTGTATCGATGATGCCGGTCTTTCTCCCGCCTCGACTTTATAGCTAATTGCACTCGCAGAGGATTGAAAC
>CAINXS010000039.1 GCA_903854995.1 Candidatus Moraniibacteriota bacterium
ATCGAGGAGTACATCGCGCACCACTTCGAACATGAGGAACAGCAGAATGACACGTTCACCATCGAACCCTGACGTCAGACTTCAGTCGTTCGGGATTCTGTGCGCTTCAGCGCACAGTGGTTGAATATAGCCATATATTTCCAATAAAACAAAATATCTGTCCCAGAACAGACAAAAGAAGGCCACGGATACGGCGTTGCAGGCGGGGCGATTTCATGCGAAAATGGAGTGCTGGGGACATGAAATACACGCATATGCCCAAGATTTTTCTCTACGACAAATACGGCCCCGAGGATGTGGCCATGATGCAGGCGCTCTATTCGCGCAGTGCGGAGAGCGTGGAAAGGCACGTGGAAAAAGTGAAGGAGACGGGATCCGGAAAGTTTATGGAGCGGTTCTATGTCGGATACGGACACATGTCCATCGCCGACTGCGGGAGTACGACGCTCTTCATCGAGGGGTTGAGCATACTCTGTGACAAGGCCATTCAGGATTGGCCGCTCTATTCGGGACAGGAGACGAGCACCCGATATATCGACATGAGCCGTCAGCCGATGGTCGATTCCGTAGGAACGGACGCGTCTCGGGAGATACAAAAGAAATGGCACGCGTTCTATGTCTCGTCCGGTCCGGCGGTCGAAGCGCATCTTCGCGCGAAGTTTCCTCGGAAGGCGGACGAGGACGAGAAAATGTACGACAAGGCCATCAAGGCCCGTTCATTCGATATCCTGCGCGGATTCCTACCGGCCGGCATCACGACGCAGCTTTCATGGCACACGAATCTACGTCAGGCGTGGGACAAGCTCGCACTTCTGCGGCATCATCCTCTCGCGGAGGTCCGGGAGACGGCGGAAGGGATGCTTGCGGTTCTCCGGGAGCGCTATCCGAACAGCTTCAGTCACAAGCGCTACGAGGCGCAGGAGGCATACTGGGAGGATATCCTTTCGAAACGGACGTACTTCGCCCCCGAATCGTTTCCGGAGGAATTCGGAGTGAAGACGACTATTGAAAGAGAATCGCTCGCGCCGTATACCGATATTCTCGGAAAGCGACCCGTGAAGACGAACCTGCCGCAGTATCTTCGCGCATTGGGAACCTTCACCTTCGATTTTCTTCTCGACTTCGGGTCATATCGCGACATACAGCGTCATCGTGCCGCCGTTCATCATATGCCGCTCCTTACGACCCGGTACGGATTCCATCCGTGGTATCTCGACCAGCTTCCGGACCCGGTACGCGCCGAAGCGGAAGCGCTTATCAAGGAACAGGTCGCAGCGATCGCGATGGTCGACGCCTCGCCCGAGGACAAGCAGTATCTCGTCGCGATGGGGTTTCGGGTGCCGGTTCGCCATTCCTTCGACCTGCCCAGTTTGGTCTACTTCGTCGAGCTGCGAAGCGGGAAGACGGTGCATCCGACGATTCGGCCCATCGCGCAACGGATGGCGGACGAGATCGAAAAACGGTTTCCGGAAGTGGCGCTCCACATTGAACGGGATCCGGACGACTGGGACGTACGTCGGGGACTGCAGGACATATCAGAGAGCAGATAACAATTAACAGACAGCAGTTTGCAGAAAGCAGTTAGCAGATAGCAGGGAACAGGAATCATGAATCAAGAATCATGAGCCATGAACCAGTAAACAATTGAGCAATTAAACAATAAAACATTAATCTTTTGAATCTATGGGAAAGATCATCATCGGCATTTCAGGCGAGATCGCGTCGGGGAAGGATACGGTAGCACACTATCTTTCGAACCGGTACGGAGCGAAGACATTCATGTTCTCTTATCCGCTTCGGGACGTGTTGGACCGCATCCATATCGCGCAGACCCGTGAGAACCTGACGAAGATTTCCGGGGCGCTTCGGACCACATTCGGAGAGAACATCCTTTCCCATGTCATCGCGAACGATGCGATGAAGGACGAGGAGAAGCTTGTCGTGATCGACGGCGTGCGGCGTCAATCCGACATAGAGGCGGTGAAGGGGTTTTCGGAGTTCGCGCTCGTCTATGTCGAGGCGTCTATGGAAACGCGGTACGGCCGCATCGTGAAGCGTCATCAGAATGCCGACGACGATACCAAGACGTTCGAGGATTTCAAGAAGGATCATCTGCTCGAGACCGAGGTAGGCATTCCGGCTCTCAAGGCCGACGCCCGGTTCGTGATCGACAACGAGGCGAGCTTGGAAGGGCTGTACGCGCAGGTGGATGCCGTCGTCGCGGAAATGAGGAGGGAAGCGGCGGAGCGTGCCGCATAACATCGTTTTAGTGGAACACTGAATCGGAATACGATATGAAGAACCTGAAAGGAAAACTAATCGTGATCGACGGGTCGGACGGGTCCGGTAAGGCGACGCAGACGGCGCTGCTTCTGAAGCGGTTGAAACGGGAAGGACGTCGTGCGCGGACACTCGATTTCCCGCGATACGAAGCAAACCTGTTCGGCGGACTTATTGGGGAGTGTCTGGCGGGTGAGCACGGCGATTTCGCGGGTCTCGATCCGCGGATCGCATCCGTCCTGTATGCCGCCGACCGGTTCGAGTCGAAGAGGATGATCGAAAAGTGGCTTGCTGAGGGGTGTGTGGTCGTGCTTGACCGGTACGTGAGTTCGAACCAGATCCATCAGGGCGGCAAGATTCCGGACGCGAAACGGCGTCGTGAGTTTCTCGCGTGGCTTGATCGGATGGAGTTCGGCGTGTTCGGACTTCCGCGGCCCGACGTCATAATCCATCTGCACGTACCGACTGAGACGTCGCGGCAATTGCTTCTGGAAAAGGGCGCGACCGAAAAAAAGCCGTATCTTCGTGGCGGGAAGAAACGAGATGTCGTCGAGACGAACGAAAAGTATCTCGAGGACAGCCGGGAAAGCGCGTTGCGACTCGTACGGAAACAGAATGATTGGCGACAGGTGGAATGTACACGTCGCGGAGTATTGCTTTCACGTGAGGAGATCGCGGAGCAGGTGTTCGGAATCGTGAGTTCAATGCTATGAATATCGAAGTGAAAAAACTCGATCCGAGGGCGAAGCTCCCGGTCCGGGCACATGAGGGGGATGCGGGGCTCGACCTGTGTGCGCTCGAAGGATGCATGATAGGCGCGGGTGAACGTGGCGTCGTCGGTACCGGTATCGCGATCGCGGTTCCTCCCGGTCATGTCGGGCTTATCATGGATCGTTCGGGACTCGCCGCGAAGGAGGGGATTACGAATCTCGGCGGTGTCATCGATGCGGGATACCGCGGCGAGTGGAAGGTCATCATGTTGAATACGTCCGACAAGCCGTACGACGTCGCGGCAGGCGAGCGGATCGCCCAGATACTCGTCATCCCCATCGCCCTTCCGGAGGTTTGCGAAGTATCGGAGCTCGATGATACCATGCGTGGAGACGGTCACTTCGGCAGCACTGGCAGGACGTGAACCCGTGCGATCCGAGAAGTCTGAATGACGTTCGACTTTTTACTTTCTTCTTTCGACTATACGTATGAAATACATACCGGTTATCGGAATGGAAGTACATGCGGAGCTCAAGACGGAGTCCAAAATGTTCTGCGCGTGCAGGAACGGTCTCGGGCAGGAATCGGAGCCGAATATCCATATCTGCCCCGTCTGCACGGCACAGCCCGGAGCGTTGCCGACGCCGAACCGGAAGGCGATCGAATCCGTCCAGCGCGCGGGTCTTGCGCTCGGATGCGCCCTTGCGAAGCATTCGAAGTTCGACCGGAAGAATTATTTCTATCCGGATCTTCCGAAGGGCTATCAGATTTCCCAGTATGACGAACCGTTCTGCGGGAAGGGGGAACTCGAGATACGCGAGGGAAAGACGGTTGGCATCACCCGTATCCATATGGAGGAGGATACCGGCAAGCTGACCCATCCAGCAGGGGCGGATTATACCCTCGTCGACTTGAACCGGGCCGGAGTGCCTCTGATGGAGCTGGTGACCGAGCCGGATATCGATTCCGCATCGGACGCAAGGCTGTTCTGTCAGACGCTCCGTCAGATCCTGCGCTATCTCGACATATCGGATGCGGACATGGAGAAGGGGCAGATGCGCTGTGAGGCGAATATCTCCCTTCATCCAGAGGGGGCTGAAAAGCTGTCCGGTACGAAGGTGGAGGTGAAGAACATCAATTCGTTCCGGGCCGTCGAAAAGGCCATCGAATACGAGATTCGGCGGCAGACCGAGGAGTTGGAGGCCGGTCGCGCGATCGTTCAGGAGACCCGCGGTTGGGATGAGAACGGACAGAAGACCGTTTCCCAAAGAAAGAAGGAATCCGCGCACGATTACCGGTATTTTCCGGAGCCGGATATCCCGCCGTTCACGTTTACCGAGGCCGATTTCGAAGCACTTCGACGGAGCATACCCGAGCTTCCGGCCGCCAAGGAGAAACGGTTCGAGGAACAGTTCGGTCTTACTCGGGAGGCGGTGTCGGTAATCACGGCCGAGAAGCCGACCGCGGATTATTTCGAGGCGGTGGTGAGCGAGATCCGGGCCAAGAAAAAATCGGCCGAGATAGAGGAGGGAGCCGGCATAGCGATCCGTCTCGCAGCGAACTATATCGTGACCGAGCTTCGGAAGCGGTTGGCGGATATCGGGAAAACGATCGATACGTCGGGAATCTCGCCGGAGAACTATGCGGAATTCATCTCGATCCTTGCCGACGGAAAGATCAATTCCAGTGCGGCGCAGACGGTGCTCGGCGAGATGCTCCTCGGCGGTGACAATGATCCGTCGCACATCATCGACCGGCTCAATCTCGCGCAGATGAGCGATACGGGGGAGCTCGAAGGCATCGTCGACGCGATCCTTGTCGCGAACGCGAAGTCCGTCGAGGATTACAAGGCAGGAAAACAGAACGCGTTCCAGTTCCTGATCGGACAGATCATGAAGGAAACGAAGGGGAAAGCGAATCCGAAGATAGTGAGTGATATTTTGAAGCAAAAATTGACGTGATCCCCGTAGAGACGCCCCGTCGGGGCGTCTCTTTTCCGACCATATCAACATGTAATATAAGACGCCCCGTCGGGGGGTGTCTCTATACGAACGATTCCCGTATGTCGGAAAAGTTCCAGGACCGATATCGTGTGAAATCCGCCCGCCTGCCAGGTTATGATTATTCGCAACCCGGCGCGTATTTCGTGACCATCTGCACGGCAGATCGACGTCTTTGGTTCGGTGATATCGAAAACGGGGAGATGACATTGTCCGGAATCGGAGAAAGAGTGAGGGAAGAAATCATCCAGACACCGATCATACGTCCGGACGTAGTGTTGGATGAATGGGTTATCATGCCGAACACGTACACGTCATTTTGCAGATCCTGAACGTTTCTTCCGTAGAGACGCCCCGCCGGGGCGTCTCTACATGGAAACCGGAATCGCTCGGCGCGATTATGAATCAATTAAAATCGGTGTGCACGAGACGCATCCGTGAAATGCATCCCGATTCCGGGTTCGCATAGCAATCGCGATTTCATGATCATATCGTCCGGAACGAGGAATCCCTACGATTGATTCGGGAATACATACGGAAGAATCCCACACGGTGGCAGTTCGATGAGGAGAACCCGGAGAATAGACAATGACTATGGAGACGCCCCGTGAAGCCTTTTCTTATAGGCTATTACGTCATGAGACGCCCCGCCGGGGCGTCTCTACGGGACAAGGTCTTACCCGAATTACTCTTTCCGCCAACAACACTTTGCGTAGCGATGGGGACTGAGTAATATTGTGGGAGGGAAAAATTCCAAATTCAGAATTCGAAATTACAAATTCTTTCTGATCCACTCTATCTTTACTCCTTTCCGTTCGAGCCTGCGGAGCGAGGACATCTGCCGTTTGGCATAATACTTGCTGTCCTTGAGGAGTGACGCTTCCATTTCTTCGCGGGGTATTTTTCCCTGCAGGAAACGCGCACACCACCGGTATTCGAGTCCGAAGCCCTCAAGGCGTTTCCACGAGAGGCCTTCCTGTTCGTGGAGCCGTTTTACTTCTTCTATCATCCCTTCTTCAAGTCTTTTTTTGAGCCTTTTTTCTATACGCTCGTGCAAAACGTCTTTCGTAAGATCGATCCCGATGAACCGAAAATCATCGGACTTGTGACTTTCGACTTGTGACTTGTGACTGTTGCCTGGTACTTTACCGAGCGTCGCGACGATCTCGAGTGCCCGGATGAGCCGGACCTTGTTGTGACGGTCGATCGTCTTCGCGCGGTCGGGGTCCTTTTCCTCGAGCATCGTGAAGAGTTCGGGCGCGGTGAGTCGGCCGAGCGTTTTTCGGAGGGTCGGATCGGGTCTGACCGCGGGAAACGCGGTATCGGAGACGAGCGCCTCTATCCAGAAGTTCGTACCGCCGCATATGATCGGGGTCTTGCCGCGTTTTTGGATGTCGGTAATCGCCGCTCTGGCATCACGGAGAAAATGCGTGACCGTATAGGTCCGCTTCGGTGAGGCGACGTCGAGCAGGTGATGCCGGATACCGGAGGAAACATACGACTTACCACTAACAACTGACAACGTTTCAGAGGGTTTTTCTATCTGTTTCGAATCGGTTGTAAGTTGTGAGTTGTCGGTTGTAAGTTCCGTATCCCGTGGCACCTTCCCGGTACCAAAATCCATCCCGCGATAGACCTGTCGGGAATCCGCGGATATGATTTCCCCGTCGATCTCTCGTGCGAGCGAGATGGCGTAATCGGATTTTCCGGATGCGGTCGGACCGACGATGACGGGTATGGGCATAGAACAGGGAACAGACAACTTACAACTGACAACTGACAACGAGACCGGGGATGTGCAATTCCGATTGTTACCTTGTCATCCCGACCGAGTCCTCGAGTGGAGGGATCTGTCGAATGAAGCAGTGCAGTCATAGATAGCGCAGATTCCCTCGGCTACGCTCGGAATGACAAACTCTATTTTTTGCCTCCTCCTGACATCTGTCCAATGTTCTCTGTTTCATGATTCCTCTCATCTGATATTCTGGACACCACGAATCTTTGACAGCGTTTCGCGAACATTCTCGTCGAGACTGACCGAAAACGCGGTCCGGATGGTTTGGCCCGAGACGAGCAGAAAGATTCTGACCGGCCCTTTCGGAAGCGAATTGAGAGCCGTGGAGAGCTCATTGAGCGCGTCTGCTGCCCTCGCCTCGTCGAGCGCGATCGTGATTCTTTCTTCCGCGGCTGCCTGTCGGCCGGTTTCCGTGTCTGGAGCCGAATCGTCACGTCTTTCCGTCCGTCCGTGCTTCTCGCGGGTCAGCTTGAGCGAATGATACCGGCTGACTTCGGCTTCGTCGAGCTTTCGTCCCGATTCGGCCATGATTTTCGTCGATCCGTCCCGTCGATTCACTTTTCCCTCCACGATAACGATTCCGTCTTCGGCCCATAGACCCTCCGTTTCGGCGGCGATCCGCGGAAAGACGAGTACCTCTGTCCGTCCCGTAAGGTCCTCGATACCGGCGAAATACATCGGCTGCCCGTTCTTTGACAGAATCTTCTTTGACGTGGCTATCACGCCGCCGAGTCGGACGGTGGCCCCGTCGGGCAACGAGTCCAGGTCGTGTACCGGGACGGCGATATCGCGAAGGTATTCGTCGTAGTCGGAGACCGGATGGTCCGAGATATAAAGTCCGATGAGTTCTTTCTCCCACGCGAGGCGCTCTTTTTTAGTCGAAGGCCGTTCGGGCGGGACGAATCGTATCGTCGGCTTTTCGAAGGAAAGCGAGCCGAAGAGACTGTCCTGATGCGAATTCTTTATCTTGTCAATGTTTCGCGCGAACGACAGGATGGCATCGAGGTTCGCGAGGAGTCGGTTTCGTTCTCCGAACTTGTCGAGCGCGCCGACCTTGGCGAGCGCTTCGAGCGATTTCTTGTTGAGGTCTTTCACCCGGACGAGTTCGAGCAGGCTTTCGAGCGTCTCATACGACCCGTGTTCCTTCCGCACCTGGACGATTTCCATGGCGGCGGGCTTTCCGACGTTCTTGATCGCGTTCAGACCGAAACGGATACGCTCCTTTCCGTCGTCCCCCTTGATGACGGCGAATTCCTCGAAGCTTTCGTTCACGTCGGGCGCCAACACTTCGACGCCGATCTGCCGGCTTTCCTCGACTTCTATAGCGATGCGGTCCGTATCGTTCTGGTCGCTCGTGAGGAGGGCGGCCATGAACTCTGCGGGGTAGTGGGCCTTGAGGAACGCGGTCTGATAGCCGACGAGCGCGTAACAGGCGGCATGGGATCGGTTGAATCCGTATCCGGCGAACGGTTCGATGAACGCGAAGACCTGCTCGGCGATTTTCTTCTGGATACCGTTCGCGATACAGCGGTCGATGAACTTCTCGCGCTGTTCGGCGACGAGTTCCTTGATCTTCTTGCCGACCGCTTTGCGGAGCACGTCCGCCTCGCCGAGAGAAAACCCGGCAAGGTCGCGGCCGATCTGCATGAGCTGTTCCTGATAGACGGCGACGCCGTAGGTGTTGCGAAGGATCGGTTCGAGCTTCGAATGAAGATATTTGATCTCCTTCCGGCCGTGTTTGCCGTCGATGAAGTCCGGAATGTATTCCATCGGTCCGGGACGATAGAGGGCGACCATGGCGATGATGTCCTCGAAGACGGTCGGTTTGAGCTGCTTGAGATAGCGTTTCATACCGTTACTTTCGAGCTGGAACACGCCGGTCGTCCTGGCTTCCTGAAGAAGGGTATAGGTTTTTTCGTCGTCGAGCGGGATATGATCCATCACGTCCGAGGCCGAACCTGTCACGGGATCGATGCCGATCCGCTCGGCGAGGTCGGGGAACTTGCCGAGCGCGCGGATGATACGGACGGTGTTCTGGATGATCGTGAGGTTTTTGAGACCGAGGAAGTCCATCTTCAGAAGACCGATCTTCTCCACGGCCGAAAGCTTGGACGACGACGCATACTGCGTGACCGCGGATTCGCCGTGACCGGCCACCTTCTGGAGCGGGGAGTACGCGGTGACCGGGTCCTTGGTAATGACGACGCCGCAGGCGTGTACCGACGCGTGTCGGGCGTTTCCTTCAAGTTTCTTGGCGGTGTCGATGATCCGTTTCGCGTCGGCATTGCCCGTGTAGAGCGCCTTGAGGTCCGGGACTTCCTCCACCGCCTTCGCGAGCGAGGTGAACATCGGGATCAGTTTCGAGATCTGATCGCAGAAGGCGTAGGGAAAGCCGAGCGCCCGGCCAGTGTCGCGGATGGCCGCTTTGGCAGCCATGGTTCCGAACGTGATGATCTGGGCCACATGGTCGCGACCGTATCGCTGCCGGACGTATTCGAGCACGTCGTCGCGCCGGTCGTCAGCGAAGTCCATGTCGACGTCCGGCATGGAGATACGTTCCGGGTTCAGGAACCGTTCGAACAGGAGGTCGTATTTTATGGGATCGATGTTCGTGATTCCGGTAAGGTAAGCGACAAGGGAGCCTGCCGCCGATCCACGTCCCGGTCCCACGACGATCCCGGCCTTCTTGGCCCAGTTCACGAAGTCGGCGACGATGAGGAAGTAGGACGCGAATCCGGTCTTTTTAATGATGTCGAGTTCGTAATCCAACCGTTCGCGATGCGTCCCCGGCAGGTCCTTCGGATCGCCGTACCGATAGACAAGACCCTCCTCGCAGAGATCGAGGAGGTAGGTTTCGGCGGTCTTGCCCTCAGGCACGTCGAAATGGGGGAGTTGTGTCTCGCCGAGCCGGATCTTCACGTTGCACTCGTCTGCGATCTTTTTCGTGTTCTCGATCGCACCCGGATAATCCTTGAAGATCTCCTTCATCTCTTCGGGACCTCGGAACGAGAGATCGAGGTGTGTGAGTCGTGGTCGGTTTTCCTGGGCGACGGTCCAGTTGTTCTGGATACACAAGAGAATGTCATGCGTGTCGCGGTCCTCGGGACGCAGGTAGAACGCATCCGCCGCCGCGACCAGCGGGATTCCGGTTTCCTCGTGCATCTGGCGGAGTCCCGCGTTTACGGTCGCCTGACTCTCGTATTCGATATTCGGACCGAGCTCGAGATAGAAATTGTCTTTTCCGAAGATATCCTGGTACTCGAGCGCCACGGCCTTGGCCGCCTCGTAATTGTCGTAGATGAGGTTCGCCGGCACCTCGCCGGTCATATTTCCGGAAAGCGCGATGAGGCCCTCGCCGTATTTCCGCAGCAGGTTCTTATCGATACGCGCCTTGTAGTAGAACCCCTCGAGCTGTGCGATGGAGACCAGTTGGAGCAGGTTGAGATATCCGGTCTCGTTTTTCGCAAGGAGAACGATCGTGTTTCGCGGGCGGTCGTCGGCCGACGGGGTTTTGCTCGTATGGTCCTTTACGACGTGCAGTTCGGTTCCGATGATCGCCTTGATGCCGGCGTCCTTGCAGTGGACATAGAACTCCACCGCACCGTACAGGTTCGAAGTGTCGGTGAGTGCGAGGGACTCCATTCCGTACTTTTTCGCTTCCGCGATAAGGTCGTCGACCTTTGGCAGGGCGTTGAGGAGAGAGAAATGCGAGTGGACGTGGAGGTGGACGAAGTCGGAGCCCATAGTCGAAAGTCAAGAGTGAAAAGTCGAAAGTCAGGAACGGGGAGCAACCGATAACTTACAACTTACAACTGACAACAATCAAGCGCTGTAGCAATTAAGCGATGAAACCATCCAACAATGTGGTTTCACCAAACAAAAAACGCCTACCCTAAGGGAAAAGACGCTGACATGGTCGGGAAAGTCGGTTCATATGGTTTTCGCTTCCCCCGTACGCCGGCTTACGCCCTGGCTTCCGCGGGGAATATGAATGTGACTGAATGGTATCACATGGGGTGAGTATTGTCATGTTCGCGAAAAGAGTGAGATTCGCTGTATAATAATGATGTCCCGTAAGGGCTCGTCGGGACGTACAGTCGGTTTTCGAGCCCCCAGAGCCTCCGGATTTCCGAGTCGACGTTATGAAAACCGAGTATGGAATCTATTTTTGATTTTGAAAGATTTAAACGCGGTGAGAGCGGTATGCTTATCGTCGGGATAGACGAGGCGGGGCGCGGACCTTTGGCCGGACCGGTCGTGGCGGCCGCAGCGGCCCTGAAGAATCAGGAATTCGGAGTCATGAATCAAGAGGAGGAGAAAGACTGGGGCCTGGTTCGGGATTCCAAAAAACTATCAGAAAAACAACGCGAGAAGGCGTTTGAGTTCGTTTTCGCACATTTCGATGTCGGTATCGGCATCGTGACGGCGGAGACGATCGATCGGATCAACATTCTTCAGGCGACGTTTCTCGCGATGAAGGAAGCGATGACCGATCTCAGGAAGACACTCCGCGCGTCGGGAAGGGAAATGCTTCTCCTGATCGACGGGAACCAGGAAATCCCGAACCTGTCCGTGGCACAGGAGACCGTCGTCGGTGGTGATGCGACGGTCCGTTCCATCGCCGCGGCGTCCATCATCGCCAAGGTGACCCGGGACCGGATGATGGCCGAATACGATGTGGCGTATCCCGCATACGGTTTCGCGAGGCACAAGGGATACGGGACCAAGGAGCACATGGACGCGCTTCGCCGGATCGGCGCGTGTCCGATACATCGGATGAGTTTCAAGCCGGTGTACTATTCCGTGCCGGAAAACGTGAACCGGAATCTGTTGAACAGATAACAGATATCAGATAACAGTGAGCAGATAACTGGGGAGGGGAGCAGCGAGCAGATAACAATTAACGGTGAGCGGATAACGGGGAAGAGGAAGGGTGACGATGAACAGATCCTTCAGCATGTTCCCTTGTTCGCTGTTATCTGTTATTTGTCGAAATATACCGTGAGAATTTTCCGTACGCGTCGCGAAGAAGACGGGCGTCGTTCAAGGCATGATGCATGCGACCGAAAACGGATGGTTCCACTCCGAGGGATTCGGAAAGGATGCGGTCGTTCTCGAGGAGATTCGTCGGATTGAGACCGGCCGAAAAGAGCATGGAGGCGAAGTCGATCGGATCGCGGGAAAACGGCCACTGTCCGTCGCCGAAAAGCTTGTGTAGGAACGCGGTATCGAAATGACTCACGTAGGAGACGAGGTACGGGGCCGAATCGCCGATGAAGTGTTCTATCCGTTCGCAGGCCGATTCCGGCGAGACCGGATTCCCGTCAAGAAGGGGGAGAATGTTCTCTTTCACCCACGGATGCACCGGATCGCCGCCCCGATCGATTTCCAGGTAGAGTTCCTCCCCGGACGGCTTCACGATCGCGACCGATAAGATTTCCCCCTGTCGCGGATCGAGCGAGGTGAACTCCGCGTCGAAAAAGACGACGTTTTCCGAAAAGACGCGAGGAGACATAGGAACTTCGATAATGTTGGTACCGTTTTCACTCAGTATCGCCGATATCATGGCTGGAAGCAAGGGACGTCTCTTCGCCGCCTGCCCCTTCCATTTTTTGCCGTTTTGTATCTATAATGGGCGCGCCGGATGTTTCTTTGACGGTTTTCGGTTCGAAATAATCGTTTAGGCTCATATAAGCCTTCTATTCTGAAAGCGGACATAGGTCGGCTTTTGGTGATTCGTAACTGAACGGTATGCAAGAACTCTGTCATTTCAACGGGAAGTCCGTGCCGGTCGAGGATGTCTCGATCAGCCCGCGCGATTTGGGCTTTCTTCGAGGATATGCGGTATACGATGTCATGCCGGTCGTGAACGGTGAACCGTTCCTGTTCGATGAACACTGGAAGCGTTTCGAACGTTCCGCGTCGGATCTCGGGCTCCGGCCTCCAGTCGATGCTGAAGCGGCACGGGAGATAGCGCGCGACCTGATCCGGCACCACGACTACGAGACGATGATCGTCCGCACCGTGCTTTCCGGAGGTCCGAGCGGTAACGGTTTTCTTCCGGAAGGGAACGAGACGTTCTGTATGATGATCGAGGAAACCGCTCCCTTGCCTCGGGAACTGTATGACAAGGGCGGCAAGGTCATCACGCTCGGATATCGTCGGACGTTGCCGTCTTCGCGTACCGCGGATTTCATCGTGCCGCTTAAGGAACGGGAGCGGAAGCTCGCGGAAGGCGCTGTCGAGATTCTCTATGTGCACGGCGGACGCGTGCTTGAGGCGTCCACAAGCAATTTCTTCATCGTGAAGGACGGCGAGATACGGACGACCGGACACGGACCGCGATCCGGCATTACGAGAAATCTGATCGTACGACTCGCGAAGGGGGCCGGGATACCCATCAGGGAACACGGATTATTCGAGGACGAGCTCCGTTCCTGCGACGAGGCGTTCCTGACGGCCTCGAACAAACTTATCGTGCCGATCGTCCAGGTGAACGATTTCCCGATCGGAAAAGGGGAGGTTGGTCCCGTCACCAAAAGACTCCTTTCCATCTTCGACGGTTTCATCAAATCCTATGGCCCGGATTCGGATAAGAATCTCCCTGGCGAGTCACTATCGGTGTGAGCGGTGATCCCGCCTGAGTCGGACGCTTGCCAAGCCTGAAGAATGATGGTACTTTGTCTTTTGAACGGGCGTCATGCCCATTTTATCCGTCTTTATACGATTGTTATGGCATTGCCGAAGCAAAGACACACGAGACACCGACGCGACCGGGCGCGTCGTGAGTTGGAAATGACCCCGACCCAGACACAGGCCTGTCCGAAGTGTGCGGCGCCGGTCCTTTCTCACCGGGCCTGTCCGAAGTGCGGCGAATATCGCGGTCGCGCCGTTCTCAAGATCGCGCTCCCGAAGCTCGCAAAGGGAAAAAAGGCGGAATAGTCCGTCTCTTTTCGTTTTCGCTTTCCCTTTTCAGAAACACTAACATGCCGGTCTAATCGTTCTTTCGTTTATGGCAAACCGTCACCTTCAGCGATCCGTCGCGATGCAGTCCCTGTACGAATGGGATTTCAAGGGATGTCCCGACGATGCGATCATGGACATTGTGAAACATAATCTGGCCGAATTCGCGCCGGGTCTCGAGGGCGGAAGCTTTTCTTCCCGTCTCATCGAAGGCGTCGTAAAGGAGCACGATACGATCGACCGGTTGATTGAGAAGTGCGCTCCCGAATGGCCGCTTGAGCAGATCGCATCCGTGGACCGGTCCATTCTCCGGCTCGGGATTTTCGAGCTCCTGTTCGGCGATTACGACGAGGTCCCGCCGAAGGTCGCCATCAACGAGGCGATTGAGCTTGCGAAATCATTCGGATCCGACAGTTCGCCGAAGTTCGTCAACGGGGTTTTGGGAACCATCTATCGGGAGATGGGCGAGCCGATGAAAGACGATTCCTCCGAAAAGCGTAAAGCCAGACTTGAGGAATGGAAGGGCGGGCAAGAGGAGCCGATTCCGGCTCCGACTTCGGAACCGGTCGCATCGGAAACGCCTGCGATCGTCGACTGACCGATTTTTCTATCCGATTTCTGAAACCTATGGACGATATCTTCGATGCGAAGAAATTTTCCGAGACGCTCGGCGTCGAGGTCCGGAATCCGGACCTGTTTCAGGAGTCGATAACGCACCGTTCCTTCCTGAACGAGCATCGCGGATATCGGCTTGAGCATAACGAGCGCCTCGAATTTCTCGGGGACGCCGTGCTCGAGCTGGTCGTGACCGACTTTCTCTATCGGAACTATCCGAATCCGGAAGGAGATCTGACGAGTTTTCGGGCGGCCATCGTGAACGGAGAGATCCTGGCCGAAATCGCGGCGCGCCTCGGTTTGGGTGATTTCCTGCTGATGAGCAAGGGGGAAGCGAAGGACACTGGCCGTGCCCGGATGTGGCTTCTGGCAAACGCGATAGAGGCGGTCATCGGCGCGCTCTACCTTGATCAGGGATACGAGTCCGCGAAGGTGTTCATAGAAAACAACATCATATCCGAATTGCCGCGGGTCATCGAAGCCGGCCTGCATACGGATCCGAAAAGCCGTTTTCAGGAACTGTCCCAGGAAAAGACCGGCATTACGCCGTCATACCGTGTCCTCAAGGAATGGGGGCCGGATCACGATCGCCATTTTACGGCCGGCGTGTTCCTTGGGGAGAATCTCGTCGCCGAGGGTGAGGGTGCGTCAAAACAGGAAGCTCAACGCAATGCCGCTGCGGAGGCAATCAAGGCGAAGGGGTGGGACTGATAAGGCAACAAGTCGAAAGTTGCAAGTTGAAAGGGATAAGCTGGAAAGTCTATAATGTCGAAAGGTACGGGTCAATTTTGAATTCTGAATTTCGAATTTTGAACGTGGCACGGGGGAAATCGGGAGCGGATATTTCACGCCCTTTTCATATCATATCAACCTATGCTGAATGAGCAGGCGCAAAAGATGATGGATGCCGCGAAAAGCTCCGGCTTGCCGCCCGTATACTCTTTGACGGTTCCCGAGGCGCGTGAACGGATGAGAAGAGCGTTCATCCGGACCGATGGCATTCAGGAAGTCGCTTCTGTCCGAAAGGAGAAGATTTCCTTGTCGGACCGTTCCATCGGGGTGCGGATCTATGCTCCGGGTCTTGGACCGGACATGCCCTGCATACTGTATTTTCACGGAGGCGGTTGGACACTGAACGATCTCGATACGCACGATGACCTGTGTCGGTCGCTCTGTGGCGATGTCGGAGCGGTGGTGGTTTCCGTCGATTTCCGACGGGCGCCGGAACATAAGTTTCCGGCAGCCATCGACGATTCGTATGCCGCCTTGGAATGGGTCTTCGAAAATCATGGAAGGCTTGGGATAGATGCGGAACGGATTGCGGTCGCCGGAGACAGCTCGGGCGCGACGCAGGCGACCGTAGTCTGCTGGCTCGCGAAGGAACGCGGACTTCACGCGGTACGGTATCAGTGGCTTCTGTATCCCGTGACCGATTACTATGATCGGCATACGGAATCGTATGTCGAGAATGCGACGGGGTACTCGCTGGATAGGGAGATGATGGTCTGGTTTTGGGGAAACTATATAGACGATACGACCGACAGGGACGATCCGCGTCTGTGTCCGCTTCGGTGCGATGACCTGAGCGGTATGCCGCCGGGACTGGTAATGACAGCCAATTATGACCCGCTTCGGGACGAGGGTGAGGCATATGCGAAGCGAATGGCCGAAGCGGGTGTCGATATCGAATTGATCCGATACGAGGACCAGATGCACGGATTCATCCTGCAACGACGAAAGATCGATACCGCGGACATTGCCTATCGCGATGCCGTTTCGCGGTTACGAAAGGTTTTAGGTAAGTGAAACCGTATGGAATACGAGGACAAAGACCTGTTAGACCTGTACGCGGTCAAAGATGAGGAACACCGATATACGATGTTCGATCCCATTAGGGGATACCTGGGAGATCTCGACGGGAAAGCTATTTTGGATATCGGGTGCGGTTCCGGCGCATTGGCGAACGAGCTTTCGAAGAGCGCCGCCCGGGTCGTCGGCGTGGATTCTTCGGAGGGATGGATCAGGCGGTGCACAAACACGTACGATCGGGAGAATCTCAGCTTCATCGGCGCCCGGGCCGATGACTTAGGCGTATTTGCCGACGGATTTTTCGATATCGTCGTGATGAACATGGTAATGCCGAATATTTACGATTCGGCGGAGGTAGGGCGGATTTTCAAAGAAATACGAAGGGTGGTCAGGAAATCCGGGGATGTCGTGTTCAGTGATCTGCATCCTGTGTGCATAATGGCCGGCCACGAGGGAAATCGGAGACAGGTTTTTCCGGACGGTTTTTCCTATTTCAAGGATGGGGCCAGGTTTACCGCTATCGTAAAGGTGCGTGATGACAAGGAGATCGCGTTTTCCGACAGCCATTGGTCTCTCGGATTCTATTCGGATGTGCTTCGCGAGAACGACATCCGCATCATGAAGATCATCGAATCGAAATACCCGGAAAACGCACCGGAGAAATTCTTCAGATATTCGTTTCCGGAATATATCATTTTTTGCTGCAGGGCCGCCTGAGATGCGCTATCGCGGGACCATCGGAACGTCATTGAGATGGGTGGCGTGATGTCATCTCGGCGTGGTGGAGCCTTTCGGGCATATCTGGTATACTCAGGGCAGAATCGTCGCAATGCCGGTAACGCCTCGACGAAGGGGTTTATTGTCTCATCGCTTCTATATTTGGCAGTAGTTCGCGGTTGTTTGGTGTCCGTTGTGAGTCGTTAGTTTTTCTCATCATGTTTTTACGCAAAGTCGAAATTTCAGGATTCAAATCGTTCGCCGATCGGACGGTTCTTGATTTTTCCCCGGACGGGGACGGGTCGGAACGTCGGCTTGGCATAACGGCTATCGTGGGACCGAACGGTTCGGGAAAATCCAACGTGGCCGATGCCATCCGCTGGGCGATCGGTGAACAGTCGTCAAAGAATCTTCGTGGCAAGAAGTCCGAGGACGTCATTTTCGGCGGAACGGCGAAGCGCGGCAAAGTCGGCAGCGCGTCGGTCACGCTCCATTTCGAGAACCGTGATCATCGTATCCCGATCGAATACGAGGAGGTGGCTATCCAACGTAAGCTGCATCGGAGCGGGGAGAGTGAGTTCCTGATCAACGGCGCCAGGGTCCGATTGCTCGATATCGTGGACCTATTGGCCAAGTCCGGCATAGGCAAGGACAGCTACTGCGTCATCACGCAGGGCATGAGCGACGCGACGCTCAATGCGACTCCCGCGGAGCGACGATCGATTTTCGAGGACGCGGCCGGCGTCAAACAGTATCAGATCCAAAAGGAACGCGCGCTCCGCAAACTTGCCTCGACAAAGGACAATCTGGCACGCGTCGATGCGCTTCTCGTGGAGATCGAGCCGCACCTGAAGATGCTACGTCGTCAGGCGGAACGCGCGTCCCAGGGAAAAGACGTCGCCGAAAGGCTGCTTTCGAAACAGACCGAACTGTACGGATTCTTGTGGCATTCTTTTCAGGGCGAGCGGGGCGGTTTGTCTCAGGAGCGGGAAGATCTCGCACGGAAGGCAGGGATGCTTGAACGCGAGACGGATACGCTTCGCGAGGAAGTCACGAAGCTTGCGGGAACGCTTGAGGAAGGGGAGAAAACCGACGTTTTGACGAAGGAAGCGGCCGCGCTCCAGGGCGAGCTCAATACGGTCGAACGTGATTCTGCCATTCTGTCCGGTCGTATCGAATCCGAACGGGAACGGCAGAAGGATCGGGAGGAAATCCGTACCATACCCGTCGATCTCGGGTATATCAGGAAATCGCTCGATCGGATCGGGAAAAATCAAAATACCCTGTTCGAGCGGCTTGGACTCGTTGAGAAACTCGAGGAGATTCAGGATATCCGTGAATTCGCCCGCGCTATCGGGCAGGAACTCGTCGATCTGGATACCAAGGTTGAGGCGGGAAAGGTGACCGAAAAAGTGATCATATCGTTGCCCGAGAACGAGAAACGGGAGAGCGACGCCCGTCTTTCGTCGTATCTCGCCGAAAAGGATGAACTTGGAAAGCGGATGGAGACAATCCGAAAAAACATCACGGAAAAGGAAGAAGCGCTTCGCGCCGAACGGGAAAAGGGGCGGGAGGCCCGTGAACGGTATTTCCTGATCGAACGGCAGGTGCGGGAAAAGGATCGGGAGCTGTCGATCGCGAAGGACCGTTTGAACGACGTGAAGGTTCGCCTCGCACGTGTCGAAGTCCGCGAGGAAGACCTGATAAACGAAGTCCGGGAGGAGCTCCGGACGGATGTACGGGAATTGTCGTGGGACGGGTCGCCACGTGATCGCGACGCGCTGACGCGGGACATCATACGGCTCAAGGGTGAGGTGGAACGTATCGGGGCGATCGACCCGCTGGTCGCGGAGGAGTATCAGGAAACCGAGAAGCGGTTCACGTTCCTGACGACCGAGTCGGCCGATCTTCGGAACGCGATGGTTTCGCTCGAGACGGTGGTAAAGGAGATGGACGAACGCATCGAAAAGGAATTCTCGGACGCGTTCGAAGAAATCGCGAAGAAATTCGAACACTATTTCTCGCTTATCTTCAATGGTGGAAAGGCGGAGCTCATTCGGACAAAGCCAAAATCGAAGGCCGTTGCGACCGATGAGGACGGCGAGACCTTGGAGGAAGTCGCTATTCCAGAAGTTGCAGGAATCGAGATATCCGCGTGCCCGCCCGGAAAGAAGATAACGAGCCTTTCCGTCCTTTCCGGCGGCGAGCGTTCTCTGACATCCCTGGCATTGTTGTTCGCGATCATCTCCCATAATCCGCCGCCATTCGCCGTGCTCGACGAGGTGGAGGCGGCGCTCGATGAGGCCAATTCGAAGCGTTTCAGCAAGGTACTTTCCGAGCTTTCCGAACGGACGCAGTTCATCGTCATCTCGCATAACCGGGAGACCATGCGGCAGGCCGAGCTTCTGTATGGCGTGACGATGGGCGATGACGGGGCCTCGCAGGTACTGTCTTTGCATCTCGAGGAGGCCGAGCGGCTCCGGGGGAAAGGCGGGAAAGTCGCGCCTTGACAGGGCCGTTATCCCGCGGTATGATGACTTTCGATAGTCGATGACCGTCTTTTTTCGTTTTTACCGACACTATGCTTACTATCCGTTTCAACCGTACCGGGAAGAAGAACCGAGCGTCGTTCCGTATCGCGCTGCAGGAGAAGGCCAAGGCCCCGAATCATCGGCACGTGGAAGTTCTGGGAAGCTACGATCCGCATTCCAAGGTCGCCGTTCTCAAGAAGGAACGGATTCTCCATTGGCTCGGCATGGGTGCTCAGGCATCGGATTCGGTTCACAATCTTCTGGTGAAAGAGGGTGTGGTCGAAGGAAAAAAGACCGCCATCAAGATGGCACGACCGGCCAAGAAGGAAGAGCTGGTGGCGGAGGAGACCCTGGCCGAAGCGAAGACGGAGGCGGTAGTCGAGGAAAAGGCGGAGGAGGTCGCGGCCGAATAGTTGACAGCCGTCCGCGAAAAGGCTACACTGAGGCAATACAAGTGAATATATTCCGCAGACATGAGGCACGAACGGCGTAAACCGACCGATAAGTCCTCACGAGGAACCGGTCGCAGGGGCGACTTTGTTCTGCGGTGAAAGCCGCGGATTTTTTTATCTGAAGACGAGTATGATGAAACGATCGGAAAAGGATATTCTCCTGAAGGAGGTGGTCTCCGAAGCGAAGGCTGCGAAGTCGATCGTCTTCTCTGACTATAAGGGGGTGAGTGTGAAACAGCTTTCCGCACTGCGCGGGGAACTCCGCAAGGGTGGCACCCGGTTCAAGGTCATCAAGAAGACGATTCTCAATATCGCGCTTCGTGAAGCGGGAATCGACGTCGATGCACGGAAGCTCGAGGGACAGGTCGGCGTGGCGTTCGCGCCCGACGAGGTATCTGCCGCGAAGACGATTGCCGATTTCGTGAAGGCGAACAAGGATACGAAGCTCTCGATCGTCGGAGGCGCACTCGAAGGGAAACAGCTTTCGGCGGCGGAGGTGAACGCGTTGGCAAAGCTCCCGACGAAGGACGAGATGCGGGCCAAGCTCGCCGGCACGCTCCAGGCGCCGATCTCCTCGTTCGTTCGGACTCTTTCGGGGACGTACGGAGGGTTCGTTCGCGTGCTGAACGCGGTCGCGGAGAGCAAGAAGTAGAACGGGTTTCAACTGGTTTCATTGCTGCATTGTCAGATGGTTGGACGGAATCCAGTCATGCGCCGATGTAGTAATGGAATCAATAGAATAAGTAATCAATCGTAAGCGAAAGCATATGTCCGAGGAAAAGAAGGATGTGGTGGTGCCGGAGAAGTTCGAGAAGATCGTTTCGGAAATCGAGAAGATGAGCGTGCTCGACCTTTCCGAGCTCGTGAAGGTTCTCGAGGAGAAGTTCGGCGTTTCGGCGGCGGCACCGATGATGATGGGTGCCATGCCGGCAGCCGGCGGTGCGGCCGAGGAGGCCGAGGAGAAGACCGAGTTCGACGTAGAGCTCGTCGCGGTCGGTGATCAGAAGATCAACGTCATCAAGGCGGTTCGTGAGGCGACCGGTCTGGGTCTCAAGGAGGCGAAGGATCTCGTCGATGCGGCCCCGAAGGTCGTGAAGGAGAAGATCGCGAAGGCCGAGGCCGAGGAGGTGAAGAAGAAGCTTGAGGCCGCCGGTGCGACCGTGACCATCAAGTAAGGTTCCCGCCGAACGCATGTTCTAAAGCGCCCCTGATGGGGCGCTTTTTTCTTTGACAGGGTTTTGAGTCGGGCGTATCATACCCATGTCTTTCCGGCGATGTCCGGATTCGGCCGCTTCCCGGTAGCGGCTTTTGATTCGAAAAAACCACCATATGAACATCGGATCCTTTCTTGCATTCTTTTCTCTCATCATGGTTTCGGTCGCTGTCTATTCGCTCTCCAGGAAGTATCGCGTTCCGTATTCGGTTCTACTGGTGCTTTTTGGAACCATACTGGTTCCGATTGCCGGCATTCCCGCGTTTTCCTTCCTGAAGGGATTTGACCTCACGCCGGAGATCCTTTTTTTTGTTTTTTTGCCGATTCTTATTTTCGAGTCGGCATACAATATGCGTGTTCGTGAGCTCGCGGCGAATATCAGGGCGGTCTCATGGCTTTCGGTTGCGAGCCTTCTCATTTCCGCCGCATTCGTTTCCGCCGGCATCTTCTTCCTTTTTAGGCTGATCGGTTTCGATATTCCGTTCATTGTCGCGCTCCTTTTCGGTTCGCTTATTTCCGCGACGGATCCGGTCGCGGTCCTGGCACTTTTCAAGGAGTATGGCGCGCCTCGGAGACTGTCCCTGCTTTTCGAAGGAGAGAGTCTTTTTAATGATGGCACCTCATTCGCACTGTTTCTCGTGGTGCTCGAGATATTTCTCAGGGGATATTCCGGGTGGGGATCCGTCGTCGAGGGAGTGGTCCTGTTTGTCGTGATGATCATCGGAGGGACGCTCTTCGGACTTGTCATGGGGGTATGCTTCTCGAAGCTGATCGGGCGTGTGTCCGATGATGAGAATCTCGAAGTGACGCTTACGATGCTCTCGGCCCATTTCACCTTTCTGCTTTCCGAGGTGCTCTCGGAGCATATGCATCTGTTCGGGATGGAATTCCGTTTTTCCTCGATCATAGCCACCGTGATGACCGCTATGGTCATAGGGAACTACGGTCGGGCGAAGATCTCCCCGCGCGTCGAGGAATATATGGAGAAATTCTGGGGATATTTTGCATTCATATCGAACTCGTTGGTGTTCATTCTCATGGGTATCCTGTTCGCGTCCCTGCCGATCCGGTTCGGTCAGTTCGCCATACCGATCTTATTGACCATTCTCGTCGTCATGGCAGGCAGAGCGGTTTCCGTTTATCCGGTCGTCGGTCTGTTGAACAGATCCGGGAAGGAACGGGAGATTCCGATGAGTTGGCAACACCTTCTTTCATGGGGAAGTCTTCGCGGCGCACTCGCCGTTATAATGGTCCTGCTGATTCCGGAAGATGCGACCGTGAGGGGCTGGAACTATCCCTTCACGGTCAGGGAATTCGTCACGGCGCTGACCATAGGATGCGTTTATTTCACGTTATTTTTCAAAGCGACGACTATCAGTCGGCTGATGAAACGGTTGGGCGTCGGTTCGCTCCATGCGCTCGAGGAAGCTCAGTATCATCAGGCGAAATCTCTGATTCATGCGAAGGCGATTTCTGCACTCGAGCGTTTTCTTGACCGCGGGTATGTCGATACGAACGTATATGAGGTATTGAGAAAAGAGCATGATGCCGGATATGAGGAATCCCAGAAGCGCTGCCGCGCTTTCTTTTCCGAATCGGACCCGACCCGCGCGGAGCAGGCGCTCCACATATACGCCATCGGCATCGAGAGGCACTTCCTCAGGGTCTTGTTCCGGTACGGCGAGGTTACGGAGCCTGTCTACAAGCGGATTCTCGCGAAGCTCGATGTGCAGCAGGAGCGTGTGGAGCATGCCGAACGGCAGATTGTCTCGTTGGATGAGGTGTTTCGAGAGGATTGGATCGAGCAGTTCGTCCGATTCTTCAGACGACTGCTGCTTGGTAAGACGACGAACGAGGTCTCGATCGCTGACCGGTACGCCTACTATCGCGCACAGGGAATCATATCGAAAAAAGTCGCCATTCATCTTTCTTCGTTTCTCTCCGGTTCCGGCTTCGATACCTTCGGAAATCGTGCTATCCTTGAAAAGGTAATCGAACAGTATGGGTCGTTTCGGGAGGATGCCGAAAAGAGGGGTGCCGAATTGTTTTCGGCCAATCTGAAGCGATTGGAAGCCCTGAATGAGACGTTCGGGCGACGTGGCCTGTTTAAGGCGGAGGAGTCGGTTCTCGACGATCTGACCGAAAACGAGATGATTACGCCGAAATTGTCGGTGATGCTGCGTGACGAGCTTCATGAGCGTGAGTACAGCACGGCCGAGAGACGCGGATAAATTCGTAAGAAAAGGATATGGAATACTTCGGATTCGACCTCATCGAGGCGATAAAGACGGTCGGATATGCGGGCCTCTTCGCGATCGTGTTCGCGGAGACGGGATTGTTCCTCGGATTCTTCCTGCCGGGTGACAGTTTGATATTCGTCGCGGGGTTTCTTGCGTCGCAGGGATTTTTCCATCCGGTCCTTCTGCCGGTTATACTGTTCGTCGCGGCGGTGACCGGGAATATGGCCGGATACGAGTTCGGTCGCCGGGTCGGGCCGAAACTGTTTTCGCGCGAGGATTCGCTCCTGTTCCGTAAGGATCACGTGACAAAAACGAAAAAGTTCTATGACAAGTATGGCGGCAAGACCGTCATGATCGCGCGGTTCGTACCGATTGTCCGCACATTCGCTCCCATTCTTGCCGGTGTCGCGGAGATGAAGTATATGGTGTTTCTGGCGTACAATATCGCGGGGGCTGCCATCTGGGCCGTCGGGCTCACGGTATTGGGTTACTTTCTCGGAACTCGGATCCCGGACATCGACAAGTACCTGCTCCCGATCGTGCTCGTGATCATCGTCGTGTCGGTCCTCCCGGGTGTCATTCATCTTTGGCGGGACCGTCAGGAAATGAAGCGGGAGCAGGCGGAAAAGGGGAAGTAGGGCCATTAGCTCTGCTGGAAGTCACGACGGACCTCAGATGCAGGTTCCGTTTTTCCGTTTCCAGATGAAACCAAAAAAAATGAAAAATGGTGGCTTATATAAGGGAACAATATTGACTGAATACGATAATCATCGCATAAATCTCGTACTATCGGAATCGTTGTGATTGACGGAACAAGAGTCCTATGTTAGAAACGGGTTGTTGTTGTCTTAACATAAGTTTTGTATAAAAACACGGGCGTTTCCGTGTGTATCTTCATGAATCCCAAAAAAATGGGAGTGTCAAATGAAAAATAGCGAACTGAAGTGCTTACCGGCATTAAATCCGAATGACTTCGAAGGAAACGTGGGGCGTATCTGCGAATTCCTCGGGCTTTCCTCTCCGGAGGAGGTCGGGAAATATCTCAGTGGCTTCCAAGTCAGGGAGTCCATCTATGACATATTTTCTGCGAAAATGGGAGAAGGAATATTCAAGATCGGCGCAATCCTGTTGTACGCTGCCGTCCGGGCCGGCGGAGGGTGTTTCAAAGTCGATAAGGAAATTATCCGCTCTGCGTTCGGTGCGGATATCTGCTCGAACCTCAAGAAACACAAATCCGTAGCAGCGCTCCTGCATCATAATGATCCCGATGTTTCTCTTGACTTCGTTTCCATCGAGCCGATCGTCAGCGGTGTCTGCAAGATAATCGATGAAGGCTATGAGATAGCATCAATCGCTCCGGATACGGCGCCGAGCGCCATCTGTAAGGCGGTGAACTGGGTATATATGCTTGTCGAACGCGGAGAACTTCGGGTCGCTGAAAAGCGAAACGGAGTCTGGGTGGTGAACGAAAGCGTGAAGAAAGCGTTCCCGCTCTCTTTCCGGGTCTGGAAGAACGAGATCGTCGCGGTCGGCAATCTGAAGTTCTATGACAAGATTCCTCAGGCATGTTTCGCGGAGGGTGATTTCGCGAGGGCAGGCTTCAGGAAGGTTTACGGGTCGTCCATCAGGCGCGGGTGCTACATCGCTCCGGGCGTCATCGTCATGCCGTCGTTCGTGAATGTCGGAGCATATATCGATGAGGGTACCGTGCTGGACTCCGGCGTGACGGTCGGTTCCTGTGCGCAAATCGGGAAACGGGTGCACTTGTCGTCCAACGTCGTTATCGGCGGGGTTCTCGAGCCGATCAACGAACGGCCGGTTATCATCGAGGACGGTGTCCGAATCGGCGCGTGTTCGTCGGTCACGGAAGGTGTTCTTGTCGAAGAGGGAGCAATTCTGGCGTCCAATGTCCATCTGTCCCAGTCATCGAGAATTTATGACCGGCGTGCCGGTACGTTCCTGTTCGAGGGTGACGGAGAGTCGAAACGGATTCCCGCAGGGTCACTGGTGGTTCCGGGCTCCTACCGCGCGAAAGTCGGTGATTGCAATATCGACTGTGCCGTCATCGCTCAGAGAGTGGATGCCGACTCGTTGAGAAAATTCGATCTCAATTCCTTGCTGAGGGAGGCCCTTGCAAACTGACTTTTCAGGGAACATGTTCTTCGTGAAGGCTCTCCAGGTGAAAACCCCGGGGAGCCTTTTTCTGTTATACTGGTATACGCTATGAATATCTTCCGAATGCCGAATGTGCGGCTGGTGGTCGTAACGGCCGTCCTGCTTGTCGGGACCGTCTTGGTGTTCGTGGCGGCCAAAACGGTCCTGGAACGACGGCAGGAAACCATTGAGGCGGTTCCGGGAGCCGATGCCGCATCTGAAGGGGCACGACAGCCGGTTTCAGCGACGAACGGGATGATAAAGATCACCGGGCTTCTGGGTGAGGATATCGCGCCTGCCCCTCCGGCGCCCTCCATGGATCGGATGAAAAAGCAGGGATGTGTGGCGGACGGCCTTTTGAACGGGGATTATCCGGGTGACGGAAAGACTATCAAGCTGATCAACCGTTCAAACTGTTATTATCTGCACCGAGCGGTGGAGACATGGCTTGAGCCGCCTGATTTCGAAGCTATCGACAAGAACCTGAAGGATCTTCGTGGCGGATTCGTGGTCGGAATGTTCTTGGCCGAGGCGATCGATACCAAGGCGAATTACGCCTATCCGCTCGAGGGACGCGACTTCGATTTTGACAGGATGTGTCGTCCGGGATCGAAAAACTTCTGGGGAGAACATACGTGCAAGCCGTATCTGATGAGCAGGGAATACCGGACGTACCTTCGGTATATAACGCGGAGGGCCATGGACCGTGGCGTACAGGTCTTCATGTTCGGACAGGTGTATCTTCAGGATGCGAACGATCTGTCGAAGTCGCCCATAAGCGAGGTCATAGCCGAGATGCGCGAGTATGCGGCCTATCATGGTATGGAAATATTCGTCGGCGCGCAGACGAACGATATCACCGACGAAAAATACCTCTCGAAGTTCGATTTCATCGAGGGCGGCGTCGGATTGGCCTCGGACGGTACCGTGGAAAACGGCCCGTGTTTTTCCCGTTGGTGGAAGAAAGAGGGGGATTGGTGCTGGGGACTGCTCTGGAACGACCGTTTTTCGAAAAAGGCGAAGAACGTGTTCGTGCATTATGATTGGAGCGGGAAGATCGGTGACGACATGAGCGTGTTTACCAGGATGAGCGCCGAAAAACGCCACGAGACGACGGCTCGACTTCATGAATATTTCACTTCGAAAGGGATCGGATTCCTGCTTCCGTACCTGTCCCGTCTGCATGTGGATAACGGCGGATGTGTCGGTCCGGCGAAACGTTTTTATACGCCAGATGATCGATTCTCTTGTGACGACGAAGACGCGTGGAATTTCATACTGTCCGGAAAAAAATGAGCATGAAAATATTCGTTACGGTCAAGCCGAACGCGAAAAAGGAAGGGGTCGTCCTGCAAATGGACGGCAGTCTTGTCATTTCCCTGAAGGCGCCGTCCCGGGAGGGGAAGGCGAATGCCCGTCTCCCGAAGGTGCTCGCGACTCATTTCGACGTGGCGCCGTCATGCATCCGCATCGTTTCAGGAGCATCATCAAGGAAAAAGATCATCGAGATTTCCTGACCGCCGGTATCAGATCGAATAGGCGGACATGAGCGGCCCGAGCATCAGTGGGACCAGGATTATGGCGGCGAGAAGCGGGAGGACGAACGCGACGACGGTCGCGATGAGCGTCCAGAGGAAATATTTACGTGTCTTCTCGACCGACTTGTAAATCGCGTCGATTTTTTTCTCCTGCGTGTCGAGTCGGGTCTTGAGTTCTTCTTCCATAGTGTTTCCTACTGATTATGTTTCGGATTACTGTCGGCGACCCGGAATGCCGATTCCGTCCAGGGAGCGATGGCGATCGTGACTTCGCCCTGGAACGGTATGGCAGGGTCCCACGTTGCCATCGCACATGAGCGGTGCATTCCCTCGACGAGGATTATCCGCTTCTCGTGAAGGAACGCGACCAACATGACCTTTTTGGGGAAATGTTCCCGTACGGCATCGATTTTCCCGTTCTCCGATACGATCGGGAGGTGTATGATGTCGCGGAGCCTTTTTGTTATTTCGCCATCGTAGGCGCCTTCTATCCAGTTTTTTGCCGGAACCCCGAAGAGGCCGGGAACGGTCGCAAGGGGATCGGTTATGCGGTAAAGGAACCATTCCAATGTTTCGGGATGATACGGTCGCAGGTGATGCATCCTCCATTCTTCCCAGGAGCCGAAGCCGCGCTCTTCCCAGTGTCGTCGCCACGACTCCTGCCACATCTCACCGTCGCGCCATGTATCAAAAATCTCCTTCCATGATATGCGTCGGAGTCGTTGCAGGGAACCGTCCGTGAAGTTGGTGTGCGTCATACGCGATTTTTCTCATTTCGTCGTGCCGAGGAAGCGCTTTTCCAGGCGTCGGAGACAGAGTTTCGTGAAACATCGCCGTACCCGGAAGAGAAGCAGGGCGTCTTTCTTCCGTTTCGCCGAAGCATACAGCTCGCATTTGAGTCCGATGTAGTCGAGTTTGTTATAGACGTCCCTGTGTTTCGGGTCTTTCCGCTGGTTTTCGATGTAGTAACGGATAGCCTTATTTTCCCATATCGTGGCGACGTAATATCCGAACTCTTCGTACACCATGTCGATGTCGACGATGCGTTTTTGCTCGAACAGGCCGAGATCATACACATCGCCGAGAATGAAGTCGTCGACTTCATAAATCGTGAAGAATTTTCTCGTTATGCCAAGTTCAGATTTGGTTTTCTCATCGATCTTTACGACCTCGAAGACCTCGTTCTCCTCGTCATATCGAAGATAGTCCTTTTCGAAGAGAAAAAAGAGTTCCCGGGTCTCCTTGCCGAAGAAATCGTTCTTGAGACGATGGATGAAATCGGCGCTCGATATGTGATTGGCTTTCCGAAATTGCAGATAGGCGACGATTACGAGGATGAATGTCCACACCGCCGATCGGCTGAATGATCCGCTGCCGTTCGCGTCTTCGAAGATGAATGTCAGAATATCGTGCATGGTAATTGGTATGATGGCCTTGTTAAGCCATTATACAGTATCTCGCGTTTTGTTCCAAGCGGTGAGTCGCCAGATGAAAAGAAAGACGACACCCGCGAAGATGACGGCACTCGAAACGATGCGATGGACAAGGCTGGCGCGCCCGTTCTGTTCCGAGATGATATGCGGAAGGAACAGAGTGAACATTCCTCCGATGAGTAGCATGATGAACGGCTGGGTCCCATTGATGATCGATACGACCGCGAGCGGCGCGGAAAGCGAAGCGAACGACATCGCGAGCGTTCCGAAAACGGTGAGGATTTCGCCGGACAGGTTGAGGGCGGCGATGCGCGCGCCGCCGGTTTCAAGCAATGCGATGAACGGCCTCCGATACGATCCGATGAAAGCGAACAGGAAAAGCGAACATATTCCGCCGCCGACGTATTCCCAGAATGCCGTCGCCCACGGGTCGAGCGAGTCGAGCGCGAAATATTTGAAGAGGAGCGCGCTGGTTGCCAGTCCGAACGATGAGAGAGCCATCAATCCGAACGTCTTTCCGGTCGGTCGGAACGGTTTTTTCGGATCGGACGAAAGTGAGACGGCGCCGGCTATGACAAGCGCTCCTGCGAGCATCTGCAGGGCGGAAAGGTGCTCGCCGAGGAACACGAGGCCGAGAACATAACTGAAGATGGGCGTAAGCTGGTAGAGCGAGACGACGATGCTTGCGTCGGCTTCCTTCAACGCCGTCAGGTACGGAATGAACGCCGCGACGTAGATGATTCCCGCGATCATGATATAACAAGATGTCGCGGACGGGGATGCCGGTCACCGGATGGCCGAAGAGGAAAATTCCCGTCGCCATGATGAACCCTGTGAGGCCGGTGAAGATGACGAGTGACTCGGCGCCCTGATCGTCGTGGACGTATTTCGATATGACGAACTTGTCCATGAAACCGACAAGCGACCACAGGAGCGGGGCGAGGAACGCGAGAAGAGTCCAGGAGGGGAGCATGACAGTGATTAACTAATCTGAATAACAGAAACCTGTCTTACTGAAATTCTTCCGACCCCCCCCTTATTATGAAGATGAATCCTAATTCCATTTGTTGCTGTTGCAACAAATTCTACCTTCTTTTCTTCATAAGAGGTCCCCGGAATCTCTAGATTTTGAGGGTCTTTTCCTGTTCGCATTGATGAATTGTTTCCGATAACGTTGTCATGAATCCAAAGTTGAAATCGCATCGTTGTTCCAGGTTCAGATTTTACGGAACAAGATATTAGATATTTAGATCCTTCGGATATCCCATCCTTTAGATCAATGTACGCGCCATATTCTTTTGTGTTATCGAGCAGTTCATTTTCGAGTGCTTCAAAAACGATTGTTGAATTTTCGATTCGAGCTGTTTTTGATGGGTTTGTGGTCCCCCAATAATTTAATAGCCATCCATTATTGCTTGAAAAGTTGTCCTCAAAAATTAGCTTTTGATTATTCTTTTTGAAACCATATTCCTGAATTGGATATTGTTTTAAACTGGAAAAGGAAACCAGAAACGAAAAAAAACAAA
>CAINXS010000040.1 GCA_903854995.1 Candidatus Moraniibacteriota bacterium
TCGGAGGTTCTCTCCTCGTTCAAGCCTGATACTGATTTCCTCCCGTTCGGCGTCGGAGAGGCGGGTATATGGTTTTTGCATACGGGTTTCTGATTACGATTGAATCATCGTACCCGTTGCGTTAGAAGTTGGGAACCGCCAACGTAAATCCGATACCGGAAAGTTCGAAAAGATCGCAACCGTAAAAAGAGACAAACTGACGTACGTCGATGGGGAACCGGGGTTGTCTCCCGGTAAATACACGTACCGCATTCGCGGGTACCGTAAAGCCAGTGGAAAACGTTCGGAGTATTCCGATACCGAGTCGGCAACCATCAGGAGCCAGGAAAAACCGGCCGTTATGAAGTCAGATGAACCTGCGCCGATCCCGCCACCGGTAGTGGAAGGCCCGCAAAATCAGTCGGAGCGACACGCAGCCGAACCAAACAACGCTGTGCTAGTAACGCAGCCGGATTCCCCAGCACCATCCGTACTGGGAACGGCGATTGCGGCGATCAAGAAGTTCGTTTATACGTCCGTTGTCGGACTTACCGTCGCTGTCATAACCGGATTGGTAGCCGGTGTCGTCACGGTCGGCACTTCCACGGCAGTCCCGCTGTTCGCGACGTCACCGACACCGATAAGCGAGGCGGTATCAAGATTGTTCGGCATGCTCGGATTCGTCGGAAAGAAGAAGCGGGAAGACGGCTGGGGAATCGTTTTCGACAGCGAGACGAGACGTCCCGTGAGCGGAGCATCGGTCTCGATCATCAACCAAGAAGGACATGTCGTCGACACGTCCCTATCCGATTCGCACGGCCGCTACGGATTCCTGCCCAACCCCGGAACATACACCCTGGTCATATCAAAAAAAGACTATGAACTCGAGACGTCGGATCGGCAGGACATCCTCTACGGCGACCTGTATACCGGACAGGCGATTGAGGTAAAGGAAAATGAAATAATAAAGATCAACATCTCGTTAAAGTCGACCACCATCGACTGGCAGGACTTCGCCCGGAGCAAGATCACTTCTTATACTTCCGTGTTCTCGATCGTAAAAAGAGATGCATTCCTCATCCTCTTCTACGCGGGCTTCGTGATCAACGCCGGCATCGCCTACCTCTTCCCCACGCCCCTGAACATAGCCTTTTTTGTCGCATATCTGGGTATGGTGGTGTACTATATCTTCTTCAAGAAGAGGGCGTACGGTCTGGTCACCAGCTCCAAGACGAGGCAGCCGGTCCCGTTCGCCATGCTCTCCGTCTATGACGCGACGGATTCCCAAAAACGGGTCGCGTTTTCCGTGTCCGACGTCTTGGGCCGTTACTTCATTCTCGTCGAAAACGGGGAGTACCTCCTGAAGGCCTCGGGCAACTTCCTCGGCGGGGCGCATTTCGAAAAGACGGAGCGAATATATATCAAGGACGGCATCGTCCGCAGCGATGTCGCCGTGTAGGGATAGTAGGTAGTCGCCTCGGTTTTCGGGCCGAAATACGCTTGTACGTAAATGAATGCGATCTATCGATCTCGACCGGTCGATTGAAAAGCGGGCCCCGTTCCGGAAGGAGGGATGCCGGAGGACGGCGAAGACGAAATTACAGATTTCCGAAAACGCCGGATTGATCCGGCGTTTTCGTATCCGTGCGCCGATACCTGGCCGACAAAAAGGCAGTATGGAATTACTCCATACTGCCGTGGATGACCGTCTCTTTCCTACCGAAAATTCCAGCAACCGATCGTTCTGACTTCACCTTCGGAAAGGATTTTTTCCAATGATAGGTCTTCCGTCCTTCTGCCCAGACAACTGTTGCATTTGTGTTCTTTGAAATTCAGGCACTGGTAGGAGATCAGGTGGCTCCGAATGCCTCTTTGATGCTAAGATAAGCGCAGAAACGCGCTTTTTTTGTTTCGAAAAGTAAAAACGACCGTTTTTGAAGAAACATATGCCCAA
>CAINXS010000041.1 GCA_903854995.1 Candidatus Moraniibacteriota bacterium
AGCCGGCGACGTCGCCGTCGGTCGATCGGGAGACATGGAGGAGGTACGAGGGGGAAGTCGTCCCAATCCCCACATTCCCCTTCAATGCCGTCGTCACGATAGAATCATTCCCCAACACCACCGTATTGCTCCCCAAGCCGGTTGCCGAAGCACCGATGACTATCTGGTTGGTCTGCCCCGCCCCATTAGCGCGGGTATCGCTTCCGATGAAGAGGGAGTTTGAGCCTGTTTGGTTGCCGGTTGAGCCGCTAGCAAGGTAGCGACCGGCGTTCTCTCCGATAGCGTTATTGCCTGAACCGGTCGTATTCGTATAGAGCGCCTGCACCCCTATCGCTGTGTTTGAACCTCCGGTCTGAATGGCATACAAGGCATTGGCTCCTATGGCCGTATTGTTCGAGTGATTGTATTCGTACCCCGGGTAGTTGCTGAACATCGCCAGAGAGCCGATAGCGGTATTGTTTGTGCCGGTCTTATTCCCATAGAGTGTGACATGTCCGACGGCTACGTTGCCTCCTCCGGTCGTCAGAGCATTTCCGGCAGAATACCCGATGGCTATATTGTTACTGCCGGTCGTCAATGACTGGAAAGCATTCACTCCAAGCGCCATGTTGCTGCTACCGGTTGTCAGACTTCGTAGCACATTCTGCCCGATGCCGACATTCCGTCCGCTGCTCAAGGTCGCATTGCCGGTATTGTATCCGAAGAACAGGTTTCCTTCGTTAAACGGCGAGAAAGACATCACGGAACTTCCGTTCACCATGACGTATTTCGACGTGGTATTCGAGCGGAAGTAGTCGGTATTGCCGGTGAGAGAACCGTCGGGAATATCATCGACATACGAAGCGGTCGTATTGTCGCTTATGGTCGTCAGGACTTTAGAATTGAATGAAGCACCGCCGACCGCCGTCCGGTAAATACGCCTACCGGTCACGCGCGGGTCGGAAGACACCGGCACGGTGACGGTCACCTTCCGGTTGCTGGCGTCCGTCGTGATGGAAAAGGCGCCGCTCGTGTTCGTTTCGCCGAGAGCGGTCAGATAGGTGACGGAATAATAATACGCCCCGATGCCGAGGTTGCTTCCTCCCGCCGTAAGCGCGAGATTGCCCGCCGAAAAGGTCGGCTTCACGACCGGATTCAAGTCGATACCGGCGTTCGTCCGTATCCCGCTCGTACTCGCCGTTCCCGCTATATCAAGAGCATACCCCGGACTCGTCGTCCCGATGCCAACGTTGCCGGTGCTTGTAATCGACAAGGCATTAATTCCGGATGACGCATTTCGTATGGTAAATCCATTCGCGGAAGTATACCCGTCGGCTGAATTAGAGCCGGAAATGAAATCCCACGAATGCCCGGCCTGCAGACGATACCGTGTACTGACAGCTGCACTTCCACTACTGATATGAAATTGGTAGGCGGGATTATCCGTCCCAATCCCCACGTTCCCGTTATTGAGCACGGTCAAAGCCGTCGTTCCTCCGTTGTTCCCGACCAACATCTGTATGGCAGGAGAGGTGAGCGTCCCGTTCCCCGAAGTCCCCTGAAGGTTGAGCACATCCGCAACACCCGAACCCCCGACGAAGGTGTTCGCCCGGACGGAACCGTTCACATCCAGCGCGAATCCGGGAGACGATGTCCCGATGCCCAACCGATTGCCCGTATCGTCCCAGAAGAGGTTCGCATTGTCCTGTGCCAGGATGCCGGAAGCGCCAGCGAAGGCGACGCTCCCCTGCGCGAGCGGGTTCGAAAGGCCGGTACCGCCGAGGGAGGCGGGCAGGGCCGAAGCGACAGTCCAGGTGCCGGAGGAGAGGATCGGGACACCGGTGTCGGAAGAGGTGTCGATTCCGGTGCCGCCGGAGCGGGGGGAGATCGGGGAGGCGGTCGTGAGGGGTCCGACAAGGTCGAGTCCCCCGTCCTCGGTGAAGGCGGAGCCGGCACCGATGTTGAGGATGCGGAAACCCGAGAGGTCGAGGTCGGCGGTCGGGACGAGGACACCCTCGACCGTCCCGGAGAAGGAGGCGTGTTGCGCATAGAGGGTCTTCCATCGGACATCGGGATCGCCAAGGTCGTACGTTCCCGTGTCCTGCGGAAGGATATCCTCGAAGGACGAGGTATCCTTCACCGAAAGGCCGCTCCTGATGACGAGGCTCCCGCCTATGGTGCCGCCGGAGGCGGAGAGACGGGTCTTGATCTCGTCGGAAAGCTGTCCGGAGACATCGAGTCCGGAATCGGCGATCGCGTGATCGAGTTCCCCTTTCGTACGGCCGAGATCGCTCCTCAGGGAGTCGTTCGTCTCGGTGAGGCTGCCGCGGAGGTTGCCGACGGACTTCGCGACGGCGACCTGGAAGGAAAGGTCGGAGGAGGATTCCTTCCCGAGAAGAGGGGCCATGGCGGAAGCGAGGTACTCCGTCATGGGACGGTATGCGTCGGAAAAAGCGACGAGGGAGAGGATGAACAGGGAGAGGACGGCGAAGAAAGAGGCCTGGAAGAGCTTTTTCCGGAAGGCCGGGAAGGAAGAGATGCGGTCGGTGTCCTTGTCGCGGAAATACCGGGAGACCGCGTAAAGGAATGCGGCGAAGAGGAGGATGATCATCCCCCAGGAGAGGACGAGGAAGACCGTCTCGACGGAGGCGTTCCGGAGGAAGGCATCGGAAAGGACGATGAAGACGGGCAGGTAGCTGCCGGGACTGTAGAGGAGGTAGAAGCAGAAGGAGATGCCGAGGACGGCGGCGATGGTCTGGAGGGTCTCGATCCGGATCCGCTCGCGCACCCCGTCGACGGGGTTCGGGAGATCGGCGGCGATTTTCCGATAGGCGCGGTACCGGAGGTATGCCGTGACGGAGACGGCGAGGATGAGGATGAAGGGCAGGAAGGAGAAGACGAGGTCGATCACGGCCATGAAAAATCCGGCATCGATCCACTTGAGGAAGACGAAGAGGACGACGGCGAGGACGGCATACGCCGAGACGGTCCGATTCCGGAAGGAGAAGAGGGGTCGGGGATCCGACATATCGTGAAAACGTGTGTGTTTTTACCGCATATCGACCGGCTTTTCGGCCGGTTCTCACGAGGGAAGTATAGCACGGAAAAGGGCGAGGAGGAAGGGGGTTGGCCGCGGAACCCGGCATGGCGAAGGCCGGCTTCGAATCGATGGGAATCATCCAAAGGCAGAGCCCCGAGACATTGGCGGCTTGCCATACCGGACCCGATACGGAATCCGGTCGCGCGAGGGTGGATATATGTGTGGCAAACTTCGGAGCATGCGAGCGCTTTACTTGAGTTCTTTCCAATCAAATCCCCACGGGTCAGTCTTCCGTCCAGGCGCGATGTCGGAATGACCGAGCACGTACTTTATGGAGTATTTTGATTTCAACGAGGCAATAAGAGACTTCAAGCTCGCATACTGGGACGATGTCGGCGAGTCCGTATCCTTTCCGATAACTTCGATGCCGATCGAGAACTCGTTCACTCCGGCACGACCGTCGGGCATTTTCGATACGCCCGCATGATATGCCACGTCTCGATCCTCCACCAGCCGATAAATCATCCCCTTCCGATCGATCAGGTAGTGTGCGGAAACCCCGTACTGCCGATATTCCTCTATGATACCGGAGACGGAGTACGGGTCGCTCCCGAGAGCATCGTATGACGAATGTACGACGATCGTATCGATATCGCGAGACGACCGGTTCTCATATCCGAACGACACGAGCCTGTCGACGATCGAAAGGCCGGTCGTTTTTTTCGGTTCCTCGGTGGCGGTATTCTTCGTTTCGCTTTTCCCCGCACTCACTGTCGGCTCCTCGACGGGTTTCGCCTCCGGATTCACGGATTCCGCTCCTGCCGATGCATCGGCCGACCCGGAAACGGAACTGTCTTTAACGGCAACGTTTTCCTCCGACACGGCAACCGACGCCTCGCGATCGTCATTTCCGAACGACAGTTTTTGCCGACTGAAAAAGGCGAACAAACACGATGCTACAAGGATGAGAACGATCGCGACAACGGCGACTTTTTTCGGTATGGATATCATATGCCGAGTATAACACGAGACGAAAACCGCTCCGGCTGACCGGAGCGGTTTCACCCCGTAAAAAGCCGTGCGGACACGGCCACGGGACACGCTTTCGCCAGCCTGCAACGCTCTATGTAGCTCATGCGGGCGGGACTTTCGACTTGTGCCTTTTTCGACTCAGTCCCTACTTCTTTGCCTTCTTACCATGCGTGGCGATAAGCGCCGCGGCCGCACCGAGCGCCGCCGATATGCCGGATGCGATCGCCATCGCCTTCTCGGGATTCTTTCGGATATAGTCGTCCGCCTGCTTCACGGAAGCGTCGACCGACTTCTTGATCTTCGCCGCCTCTTTCTCGATCGCCTTGCGGCCCTTCTCGATCTCCTTTTCAAACTGTTTCTTCACGTCCTCCACCAAGGGAGATGACGTCTTCTTGGCCGACTTCTTCGCCGCGGTTTTCTTTGTCATACCGTTGTGGTTATTATTTACGGTTAACGAAAATACGTTGTGCCCTACCGACCCTTGTGTGCGAACGCCGACACGATGATAGCGGACGCGAACACCAGAACGCCGACGACGATTTCTCCGACTCCCGGCGTCCCGTACAGGAAATCCAACAATCTCGCGAATCCGCTGAACAGGAACCAGATTCCGAACGCGCCCAGAAGCACGGCGAACGTACGACGAAGGAGCATGCTCGTGACCTCCTCGATTCCCGAGGAGATGCTCGATACGACGCTTTCGATCAATTTTTTCACGCCACCGAATATCGCCTCGAACACGAACGCCGACCCGAAATCATGTTCGCCACTTTCACGTTTCGTCTTATTCCCTTCCGGGACGATGTCTATCCTCATATGTTTGTATCCGTTCAACCTTACTAGAGTAATGATACCACGGATGGGCATCCCTTTTCAAGAAAATTTCTGGTATGATATCGGAAAACGGACACGCAACGACAAAGTATGATGAACATCCGAATCATTCCGATCCTTCTTACATTCTCCCTCATCCTTTCTTCTGCGCTACCGATTGTCCACGCGAACGAAGAGACAACAGCTTCCTCGCCCGACGATACGACCGAGTCGGAAGAAAAGGAAGACGCCGATGCTTCCGATACGGATTGTGCCGTCGTGGAAAAATCAGGACCGGAAAAGGAAGTCTCGCCTGGGTCGACATCGGACGAGACAGACGCGCCGATATCCGGCAAAAGTGCCGGAGCCGTTACTGATTTCGAAACGAAAACCGGAGACGGCCCGGAAAATACCCCGACGCTTGAGAAAACGGACGATTCGATAATCGACGCACCCTCAACAGGGATTCCGATAACAGACACGTTTTCAACGGCTCCAAACACGGACGATGTGTCATCATCTATCGAGGCAGCTCCGATGGCGGCAACAACCGATTTGCCAAATCCCGAATCGCCTCTCGAGAAAACAGCGACGCCCGCGAAAGAAGACACCGACTCCCTAATCATAATCAGCGAGATCCAAACGGGAGGAGATGTGACCAACGATGATTTTGTCGAACTTTATAATCCGAATGATGCCCCATTGCCTCTGAAAGGATTCGAGCTCCGACGTAAGACCAAAGGCGATGCCACAGAAAAAGGATCGCTCTTCCATTCTTTCTCGGATACGGACGCCGTTCCAGGAAAAGGATTTTTTCTTTGGGCAAACAAGGAAGGGACTGTCACTTTTATCGCACTTGCCGATGTGATGAGTCTCAACAAGACTTCGCCGTCGCTCACGGATGACAACAGCCTCGCCTTGTTCGCTGCAGATAAGTCGATGATTGATTCCGTTACGTGGGGTTCGGGACATTCACGACCATTCTCCCCGACCGTCAACGACAATCCTGACAAGAACACGAGTCTTGTCCGCGACCCGAAGTCACTCTCCTGGTCGATATCGAAGTGTCCGACACCGAAGAATCGACAAGGGGAAACCGTTGATACTTCGGTCGAATGCAAACCACCAACAGCGCTCCCGACCGTCGGTACGATCGTCATCAACGAGCTCTATCCCAACCCTACTGCCGGAGAAAATGAGTGGATCGAGCTCAGGAACACGACAGACGCGGACGCATCGATCGCCGGATGGAAACTGAAAGACGCCTCGACAAGCGCGGGCTACACGTTTCCAACCGGATCGGACATCGGCGCACACGGATTCCTCGTCGTCGGTGCGGACATTTCAAAGATCGCACTCAACAATACCGGAACCGAATCGCTCACACTGCTTTTCCCCGACGGATCAGTCGCCGACTCGTTCACATACAACGGCACGGAAAAGGGAGCGAGTTATGCAAAGACCGATTCCGGAATATTCCTCCTCACACATCTGCCGACCCGGGGAGAGCGAAACGACTTCGATCCCATAAAAATCGTTGAGCCTGCCCCGCCCATCGGTACGATTCGTATCAACGAAATCTTTCCGAATCCGAAGGAGAAAGGCGAAGCGAACGAATGGATCGAACTTCGAAATTCCGGCTCCGAACCGGTCTCGCTTCTCGGCTGGACGCTCCGAAGCGGATCGGGAAAGTTCACGTGGACCGAGAAACTCCCGGACGAGCAGATGGTGCTCCCGGCCGGCGGGTTTCTTGTCCTTCCGCGTTCACTCACCCGACTCGCCCTGCGCAATACGAACGGGACACTGTCGCTCGTGGCGCCGGACGGCGTGACGACGATGGATTCCGTCGCGTATGACAAGACGACCGAGAGCGCTTCATATGGCCTGTTCGAATCGGCCAGATTCCGCTGGAGCAAGACGCTCACGCCCGGCTCAGACAACGTTTTCGGCAAGGAACCGAACGTGAAGAAATCGACTATCCCGAAAAAAGGGTATCGCGGCGTACTCGTCCCCTTTTCGGCAACGGGAAACAAGAAGGGAATGAAATACGTCTGGGACTTCGGCGACGGACACAAGAGCTATCTCGAAGCGACGAGCCATCGGTTCGTAAAAACCGGCACCTACGAAGGCTTCCTCACGCTCCGCGACGGTATCGAAGAAACCGTCAAACCGTTCACGATCAGGATCGGAAAGTATCCGAACCGGAATATCCACCTCACCGAGCTGTGTCCCAATCCCGCCGGAAACGATACCGGCAACGAATGGGTACGCATCAGGAACGATGATACGAAACGTATCGACCTTTCCGGATGGATCATCGCCAGCGCCACGGAAAAGACGAAACTGGTGAACCATGTCATCCTCACCGACCGAACGATCGGACCGGGCGAGGAAATCGTCCTCACCCGTGCCGACTCCCGTTTCACACTTCCGAACGAACGCGCGGTCATCGAGCTGCGCCGTCCCGACGGAAAGGCCGTCCAGACGATCGAATATGTCCAAGACGGCGGCGCGACGGAAAACGCCGTCTTCACGGAAATCGACGACTCCGTATGGACCTGGTCCGCACCGGAAACGGATAGGGATATCCCGATGCTTTCATCGGCTGATAACGAAACGGAGTCGGACGATATCGAAGAGGCGGAACCCTTCGAGGCCGGCATGTCCGCCGATCCGGATTCGGACAGGCTCACCTTCGGCGAATTCGTCTCCCTCGGCACGCCGTACGACCCCGTTCTCCCCGATTCCCTCTCCCGAGTCCTCGGCACCTCCGACGAACGGCTGACGAACGAAGGTTCGGCATCGGAATCGTTCCTCGACCTGTTGTTCCGGATACTGAACGGACTTTTGTATGTGGAAAAATAATATTTAAGCCGAGACTGAAATCCTAAACGCTTTCCTGCATATATTCGACAACGATAGAAATTATTTTCGAAACGGTCTCATTGCAATTCTTAAAAGAGATTACCTCCAGAACGTCATCGCCGTATTGTCGCATCAATGAGCTGATAAGCGCATGAACGAAAGATTGCGTTACGGAGTTTACACCACTAAAATCCAGAACGACCTCCTCCTTTTTCTCTAACGCTGGAATAATCTTGTTTATCCTGATCTCTCTTGCCAAATCCTTATTCTCCGCAAAATCTCCAACGATATCTTTCAGGACGATTTCGTACGACATATGTTTACGTAAATTTTGGCTTCTTATATCGCTCCCTTCGTCGCTCCCGTACCGCTTTGAAATAGACGGACCGGATAAGATCAAGCAAGGAAGCGAGCATTTGCGTGGAATCCAGTGATATGTCTATACCCACCACGGTTCCTTTCCACTCAGGCAAGTCAGTTTTGCTCTTATGTCTGTCAAGATTTGGATCCGCAAACAAGGCGATGGGTTTATTTACTATCCGCTTTAGGAGTTTATACATGGATTTTCCACTATATATCACAAAAAAGTCCCTGTTCACGTAGGCTATGGACTTTATAAAAAACAGTCCCGCGCCAGCATTCATTTCTGATCCACCTTCTCTCTGCGTCGTACCCGTGATTCCCGGAGTAAGCGCGAGTCCGATCGCGTCATAATCATCCGTCACCGGATGAGATCGGGAAATCGTCCTCCGTATTCCCACGCCCGTATCAACGATTCCAAGTTTTACCGCGTTGCTCTTCTTAAAATATTGTGCGCAGACAATCGCACCATCCCTTGATCCAGAATGCTCGAGCACATTCCAGACGAGCTCGCTGATGATATATTTGATCGATTCCGCATGCTGCGGCTCAACGTGCAGAAGCGGTACTATCTCGGAAAGAAATACCGAAAGTTCAGAGGAGTTACGAATCTGAGTCAGTGGAATAAACCTCCCCGTAGGATCGTGCTCAACAACCGCGATGTCAGATTTCAGTCCTACTATCTTAAACAAGCCCATCCTTTCAAGATAACCGGCTGATTTTGATTCCATTTTTTCGCATATGATTTTCCCACCCGCCTCATTTACGCGTAATCCCAAAGCCGCAATCATAGCCAAAACCGCCGGATGAACCGAGAACCACTTTTTATTTGCCGTTATTTCAAGCGTTTCAGGATTTCCAAAATCTATGGACTTGAGAAAAGCGTCGATATTGCCGAGAAAGGCGCTGTTTGGGATAAAAATCCTCATAAATTACCGGGAATTATCGTTTTTTCGATTTTATGCCAATTCCCGGGAATTGTCAAAGAAATCAGGGGGGTGGTATCAAGATCGGTCTCCTGAATTCTCCTTCGGAGAGTTCGTCTCCCTCGGCACGCCGTACGATCCGACACTCCCCGATTCCCTCCCCCGAGTCCTCGGCGCCTCCGATGAACGGCTGACGAGCGAGGGTTCGACGTCGGAATCGTTCCTCGACTTCCTCTTCCGGATGCTTAACGGCTTCGTGGCGGGAACGACCTGAGTTGATATTTGGAAGTTCGACTCCCATTGGAGTCGAACTTCCAGGATACAGAATCGCGACCGGAACGGTTTAATTGCGGATATCGCCGGAAACGTTGAAAGCGGGAGTGGTTTCTCCCGCTTTCTGTTTATTCTCTCTTCAAGTTATCCGGTATCCCACACCTCGATGCGCTTCATGAGCTGCCAATACTCCGCTTGAATCGGAGCCAATACCCGCGAAGCCCTTTCATCCAGTTCCGAATATATCCTGTACGTTTTGCCCCACACTTCTACGACGGCAGGCAGTACCCGGAGAGAATCATTGAGAACGTGAACGAATGCTTCCCGGTCTTTCGGTGAAAGTCGCAGTCTCACTGCCACCTTCGTCATTTCCATCTTGTACGGATCCTTACTCATGACAGGATCACGGAATTCACCACCATATCTGGCGCGGAAGGATTCGAATTCTGCTTTGAACCTTTCCACCAGCCTTTCTCTCAGGTTCTCAGGAAACACCATCGCATCCGGCGCGCAGACAGTGAAAACAATCTCGCCTTCACGATGACAGGTATAGATATAAGGAACACAGTCTTCTGGCGGAGTTTCAACCTGCGGAATCCTGAACCCGGCATTAACCCAATGACCATATCCGACTTGTGAACGCTGATCACGGGAAGGCGAGAACTCTGCTACACGAGAATCCCTAGAAAATCTATCTTCAAGAATCCCATACAGATCGGCCGGGAATTCACGATATCCGTCATCGAAAGGCTCATTTGCCTCATCATATTCTTCGACCCGTTTACCCGGGTTAATGCCACCGAAAAACCATTTCAGCCACTTAAACATGGTATCCTCCTCTGAATTTGTTGGATTGTGAAAACGACTGCTTCGCAAGGATTGCACGTAAAATCACACTCGTCAATACGAATCGCTTCCTTCGTTGCTGCAAAGGAGCATGTCGGACACAACTTCTATCCATCGGAATGCGCAGAAAAACGAGAGTGTCGTGATCGATGTCAGACGATGCGAGAACGGGTATTCTCTTTCCGGTTTCCGCATGGTTCCACATCGGCATCGTTCGAGTCTCAGATAGTTCGTTTCTCATCGCAATGCACGAAATCTAGAACGAGCTCGCGGTCAAAACGAAAGAACGGAACCTGGTTGGTCCCGTTCTGTCTGGACGTTGAAATGTTATACCTCCCCCGATTTGCGCGCCCTGCCGTAGGCGTCGGCCGCCTTGATGGCGGAGAAGACCGCTTCCGGCGTGATCGGCACGAGCTCGTTATAGATGGTTTCGCCTTCGGCACAGGCCCGGACGGCCACCTTCATGAGATCCTCGTCGGATACGCCCTCGAGTCCGACCTGTGCGAGCGTCGTCGGCAGTCCGACGGACTCACAGAAATCATACACCTCGTCGATGAAGTCGGCCGGCTTGTCGGTCAGGAAGACCGACGTGACGACGCCGATCGAGACTTTTTCCCCGTGGTAATACTTGTGCGTCGGTTCGAGTACGGTCAATCCGTTATGCACGGCATGACACGACGCGATGCCTCCGCTCTCGAATCCGAGTCCGGACAAAAGCGTGTTCGCCTCGACAACCTTCTCGAACGCCGGCGTAACGACGCCCGTCTCATTCGATACCTTCGCGGCAACACCAAACTCCAAAAGCGTCTCATAGCAGAGTTCCGCGAGCGCGTATGCCGTCATGCTTCCCTTCTCGCCCGCGAAATTGTTCGCGTATCCCGTCTGGCAGGATTTGGCCTCGAGCCAGGTCGAGAGCGCGTCACCCATGCCGGACACCAGGAACCGGACCGGCGCCTTCGCGATGACGGACGTGTCGACGAGAACGACGTTCGGGTTCGATGGAAGGAACAGGTATCGGTCGACCGCTCCCTCGTCGGTATAGATGACCGAGAGCGCGCTGCATGGCGCATCCGTCGACGCGATGGTCGGCGCGATGATGACCGGAAGTGAAAGAGCGTGGGCGACCGCCTTCGCCGTATCGATCGTCTTGCCACCGCCGACGGCGATCACGACCGAACTGCCTTCGGCTTTCACAAGCTCCGTGACACGGTTTATCTCCTTGTCGCTGCATTCCCCGTTGAACTTCTCGAAGACGATGTCTATCTCCTTCCTGATCTCGTCTTGATAGCCGGGAATCACGGACTCGAACACGTACGGATCACAGATCGCGAACGCCTTCTTGCCGAACTTCGCCGACTCCTTGCCGAGACGCGACAACGCGCCCGCTCCCTGGACATACTTCCCGGGGAAAATACTCGCCTGAATCATACGCCTGTACACCTAACGGATTAATACGAAAAGACGGGCGCTTTGGGGGCACCCGTCTTTCACGACTTATGTAGTATAGCATGATTTTCGACACGTGTCCAACACAGACACGCCGTCCGTCATAACCGGCATCAGAAATCCCAGCTGCCGTTCATACTGCTCGACTGCGTGTAGTTTACGACCGTACTCTCGAAGAAATTGCTCCGATCGCCGTTCGTGTCCTGCAACCGGTCAAGGTGCTTGTACGGATTGGACACGGCATCGGGATAGAGCGGCCCGAGACCGATCATGGCCAACCGGCTGTTCGCGAGCCACCGCGTATACTCTCGCGTCGTGCTCCCGTTCATACCCGGTATCCGGTCGCCGAGTATATGCGTGCTCCATTCGATTTCCTGTTCGACCGCGGTACCCATCATTTCGCGGATGATCTCCTCGTTCCAGATGTCCGGAAACTCGAGACGGATCTCCTTCAGGATATTCGCGAATATCGTGATATGCGTCAGCTCGTCGCGGCGGATATAGGCGATCACACGTCCCGTCGCAAGCATCTTCATCTTGTCGACCAGCGTATCGAAGAACGCGAAGCCGTTGTAGAAGTAGACCGACTCAAGCAGGAAGTTCGCCACGACCGAACGGAAGAAGTTCGCGTCCGACGGTTCCCGCAGGAAGTCCTCGTAGATGGCGCCGATGTATCGGTTCCGTTCAAGCAACACCGCGTCGGTACGCCAGAAGTAATAGATCTCGTCGCGCTCCTTGCTGTCCACCACCGACTCGAGGATCGTCGCATACGATTGCGAGTGGATCGCCTCCTGGTACGCCTGAATGGCCAGGATTAGTTTCACCTCGGGCGAGGTCACATAATCCGAGAGGTGCGGCAGATTGACCGTCTGGATGGAGTCGAGAAAGATGAGGAAGGACAATATCCCCTTGTACGCCTTCTGCTCTTCGGGAGAAAGATCCGACCCGAACATCCGGGCATCGTCCTTGAGGCCGGACACCTTCTCCGGCACCCAGAAGTTCCCGATCATCACCTGATAGAGCGACTTCGCCCAGGGATACTTCGTGGCGTTCAGGTTGAAGAGCCCGGTCGTATCCCCCTTGATGATCGTCCGCGCCGCCACGTCGTCGTTCCCTTCCGGGTTGAACATTGGGTTGGCATGCATTTCGTGCGTCATAGACTTTGAATGAAGAATTGGGAATATAGAAGTGAGAATTAAGAATGCGGAATAAGGAATTCGACCGGATTGCCTGCGTTGTGTCTCCCTGTCCTTCGTTTTCCGTTGTCGGTTGTGAGCTGGTAGTTGAATCTTTTCTCCCGACATTTCCCGCCCTCCGTTATAAGTTGTTCGTTGTCAGTTGTAAGTTGATTCCTATCCGCTGCAACTCACACAGTCCTCTTTCACCTCGCCGGAGAGACTCCGCACGTAATAGACCGTCTTGATGCCCTCGGTCCAGGACCGGACATAATACTCGTAGAGCTGGGCCGGGCTCGTCCTCGACGGATCGATCATCCACTCGAACGAAATCGACTGGTCGATCCACTTATAGAGCACCGCCATCATGTCGATGACGTCGTCCATGTCCATATTGATATACTCCTTGTAGTGCCAGAAGTTTTCCGGACTGAGTTTGGGCGCGACGCGCACCGTCGGCGCGGACAGGTTCGTCTCCACGAAGAACTTCTTGTAGATCGGCAGCAGTGCCGCCGTCGTGCCGACCACGCCGGCGGTCGAGGTGTTCGGGGCCGGGGCCGTATGGTATGCGAACCGGACGCCATGTTCCTTCATGTCGGAAAAGAGCCGCTTCCACGCCGCGCCGTCCTCGGTATTCTTTTCGAACCACTCCGCATCACGGCCGAGGATCTTTCCGTGGTCGTAGTCGCTCCCTTCGAAAAGCGGATACCGGCCACGTTCCTTCGCCAGGTCGACGGACGCGCGATAGGTCGCAAACGCGTATCGTGCGAACAGCCGGTCCACGTTCTCCCGCGCCGCCGCGCTCTCGTAGGCAAGCTTGCGCGTCGCGAGGTATTCCGCCAGGCCGAGATACCCGAGTCCGACGCTCCGATACCGCATCGCGGTGCGCCTGGCCTCCTGTATCGGGTAGTAGTTGAGCGTAATCACGTTGTCGAGCATCCGCATCGCGATCGGGATGATCGCATCGATCGTTTCCTTGTCGTTGACCTTCGCCACGTTTATGGAGGCAAGGTTGCAGACGACCGTATCTCCCGGATCGTATTTGATCAGCACCTTCCCGTCCTCGAGCGTCTCTTCCACGAACTTCGAGGCGGACGTATTCTGACAGATCTCGGTGCAGAGCTGCGACGAATAGATATTGCCCGCATGCCGGTTCGGATTGAGCCGGTTCACCGTATCGCGGAAGAACACGTACGGCATGCCGGTCTCCACCACGGTCTTCAGGAATTTCTTGAAGAGCTCCTTGGCCGGAACGGTCTTCTTCATGGTCAGCCGGTCATCGGCCTCCGCCTCGAGATAGAACGCCTCGAACGCGTCGCCGAAATGATCCTGCAGGTTCTTCCCGTAGACGCGCCACACCTCGTGCGGATCGAACAGCGTGATGTCGCCGTTCTCCTTGAGCCGTTTCATGAAAAGGTCCGGAACGGATATCGCCGGGAAGATGTCGAACGCCTTGGAACGGACATCGCCCGTCTCGGTCTGCAGGTCGAGGAAGTCGTAGATGTCGTGATGCCAGATGTCGAGCGTCACCGAGATCGCCCCGAGACGGCTGCCAAGCTGGTTCACCGCGATCGCCGTGTCGTTGATCACCTTGACCCACGGGTTCACCCCGCCCGACATTCCCATGACCCCGCGGATGGCGCTGCCGCGCGCGCGGATGTTGCCCAGGTACACGCCGACGCCGCCGCCGAACTTCGAGATCTGCGCGATGTTCTCCACCGCGTGATAGATGGCACGCAAATCATCGTCCACGTTCAGCTTGAAACAGCTTGAAAGCTGATGGAAGGTCGTCCGAGCGTTCATGAGCGACGGCGTCGCGAGCGACACCTGCTGCCGTGCGCACGCGAGGTACATGGCGACCGCCGTATCGATCCGCGTCTCTTTCGGCTCCGGTATCGCCAGGAAAAGCCCCACGAAGAAATACATCTCCTGAGGAAGCTCGCGGATGACCTTGTTCGGATTCAGCAGATATCGCTTCTGAAGCGACAGTATCGTGGTATAGCCGTACGACAGGTCGAGGGTCGCATCGATACGCCCCGCAGCAGCAAGGATATCCTCGTCGGAATACGCCTCGCAAAATTCCTTGGCATAAAGCCCCTTGCCGATATAGTCGCGGAAATGTGCGAGTACCGCCTCCGGCCTGTAGATATCGCCATGCGAGATCTCCCGGTTCCGGCACGCCTCCTTATAGAGGTTGAAGAGCGCGATACGGCCGGCGACCTCCTGCCAATGGATGTTCTCCACGGTCACGAGATCGATGCACGTCTTTACCAACAGTTTGTTGATATCCGACGTCTTGATCTCGTCGACAATATTGCGCTTGAACGCCTCGACGAGGTCCTCGAACCGGCACCACTCTCCGTAACCTTCGACTGCCCGGTCGAATACGGCACGGATCTTGCCGATCTCGAAGAGTTCCTTCGAGCCGTCGCTCTTGGTCACCTGGAGCGAGCGCTTTTCGAATCGTTCGACCAGCTTCTCCCGGCGCTCGTCGCGCTCCTCGTTTCGCTTCTCGCGATAGAGGATATACGCTTTGGCGATCTCGTACCGGTTCTCCTTCACGAGATGCTTCTCCACCAGGTCCTGTACGTCCTCCACGTCCACGACGTGTCCCTCGCCCTTCTCGCCGTGGGCGTGCACGAGGTCGACAAGGATGTCGTCCGTCATCTTCGCGATGAACGACTTGTCCGTCTCGCCCGTCGCGTCGCAGGCAGCCTCAATAGCACGCTCGATTTTCGAGCGGTCGAACGGAGCGAGCTCGCCGCTCCGCAGTTTTATGTCTTTCAGGTTCATATGGTTCGCGCCGCAGCGCGCGTATCGGATTATATGGATACGGTTGCCATCCGCTCGCCGACTTCGTCACGCGCCCGCGACTTTCCGAACTGATCAGGAACGGAGACCGGGGCGTGCGAATGGCAAGGGTTAAATCTTCTTTGAAATCATGTTCCCTCGTTTCACGGCCACATCCAGGCGGCCATCCGACCGCGATACGCCAAAAGGGGCCACGACATGATACACCTTTCCAGGCGCGCACTCAACTGTCCGGCACTGGAGCGAAAAAACGACTTGTGTATAAGTGTCACTTACATCATACCACATGTTGTTGTTAGAGCGATTAAAAACAGAATCGTGAAATCGGAAACAAAAAAACGCCCCGTGGAGGAGCGTCTCCGATTCCCTGCCGCTGACCCCCTTCATTACGTCGCCGAAAACAGCCCCTTCACCCGTTCATAATCCGGCCGCACCTCCTCGCGGACATCGTCAAAGCATATCTTGTCATGAAAATCGCGTTCGATTTTCGGAAGCGCCCATGCGAGTATCTTTTCCCGCGTCGCCCCATCGTCCTTCAGCGCCGAAAGGGCCCGGTCGTAAAAATCAGTCGACAGGTGTGCAATCGCGTCAGCCGTCGCCATGATCTTCCCCTCGAACGACGCCGGTACATGCCCATCATGACACCCGTTATATCGGATCGTATCCTTGATATCCTCGATCTCGTCATCCGAAAACGCGATTTCTCTCAGTAAATCTTCGGCAATTTCCACACTCCGTTCCAGATGTCTCGGATCGAAGCGGCTCATCTCCGAATCGGCGATGTCGTGCAGAATGGCAGCCGCGACGGCACAATCCCCCTGGACGCCGTGGATCTTCGACAGCCGCTTGGCCTGTTCGACCACGACGAACACGTGATATGCATACAGCCAATCGGCCCAATTGGCGCGGTCCGGATGCTTGGCCTCGTACCGCTCCCTGGTTTTCCGTTCCAACAATTCCATCCTGTTCATGCCGATACTGTAACAGACGTGGTACGAGCCATCAAGCGGCCCATATCATAACGCGACAACAAACATCGCCGGAATCGAACCTATACGAAAACAGGGACCGTCACATCGTTCAGATGAACAGTCCCTATCTTTTTTCCGTGGTAACACCTACCGCTTCATCGCTCGCCTGATTCCCATAGCGATCGGGATGCCGACCAGTACGAGCAGCAGCGACAGGAGCGTTACAAGCGGTGAAAATATGCCGAAATAGATACTTGATGGCGGGTAATTTCCGCCAACGCTTGTGAACACCTCTCCGAGTGCCCACACAACGAGAGCTGCAGCAAACGTCAGCAACCCAACCCTCCAGGCAAGATATGTCACCAGCAGGGTCAAGACGACGTACGCCGTCACCGTAAGAACCCATGAAACGAAGTTCTTTACGGGATTTTCGATTCTTTTTTTAAGTATCACGGATATCTCCTCTTTTTTATTTTTTCTGACTCACTTTCTGAGTATATTATATAACATAATAGGCGTACTTGTCAAGTGTTCCTATTAAAAATATCCACTTTGTGCCTCAGATAAAGGCATTTCAGAGATAAAAAACCCGGCTGAGCGAATCAGCCGGGCGGTACGAACATCCGAACGGTTATTTCCCTTTCTTCCCTGCATGACCGAGGGCTGAAGAAACGCCTTTGTTTAACAATGCCCGAGTGATATTCCCAACGAGTCGCTCTTCCTCAACCTGCTTCCGACGCTGGTCGACTATCCGTTTCAGCTCGCCCTCAAGCCTCGCTTTCTCTTCCGCGTCCCCGGCCGCGTCGATCTTCTTCTTAAAATCATCATTGAAACGCTTGAATGAGAAATCGTCGGCGACCCCTTCCTGATCCCTGATAGTTCCGTATGCTTCCGATCCGGTTTCATACATTCTCTGAAGCACCGCTGTGTCCCGTATCGTACTTTTCAGGGTCTCCAGCAACGGCCTTGCCTCGAACTTCGCATCATTGCCCATTTTCGCGCCAAAGCCCTTGGCTAACTCGACAGCGGCAAGCAGCCCCGCATAGCCGAACGTCATCGCTTTCGAAAACCGCTCGCGCTCATAGCCCGCTTGTTCGGTCCCGTATTCCTGTTCCGGTCCGGCTTCTCCTGCCACTTTCGCCGTGTCGACTTCCCGTTCCTGCTTCGGTCCCGCTTCTGCCGTCGACCCGCCGTCCGACGACTGTCTAGGCCTCCAAAAATCCTTGAACATACGCTTGGAAAATAAGATAAACGATACGATCGCGACACCCCGAAAAACCTACGCGTCACTCCCGACAGGACCACTCTCCTCCGATTCCCCGACGGGGCGTGAACCGGATACATCCGTCGCCCTGCTCAGATTCGGCGCGAGCGAGCGCAAGAACTTCACGTCCTCCGTCAGGATTTCGTTCCACTTCTCCTCATCGAAGTTTTCCGCGACAGCTTTCTTCTTCCGCAGGCTTTCCGTCATGAATCCTATATTCTCCGGCGACATTTCCAAGAACCGGAGCACGTCGGGACAAAGCTCTTCCGGGAAATGGTCCGCCATCGCTTCCCACACGCCGAGATCCTCCGCGGACAGACCGGCTCCTCGCAACACCGACAGTATCCGCTCTTTGCAATTTTCCATATTCGTTCCTGTTACGAAAAAATCAGCCTACGACGCGCACAAAATCCCCGGATAGCTACCTGACCCCATTATATCACCTCAAATAATACTGAAAAGACGCGCATTCGCGCCCATGCGAAATACACCGGTTACGCGGAAATTCACACGGACGTTTTACGCGACCCCACGCCTCTCACTGCCGGAAAAAGGAACCTGGCTGACCCACATGATCTCGAAGATGTTTTTCAGGGTGTCGTAAATCTTCTTGCTCTCGATGATAAGCCCGATATTTTCACGGTGGGCGATGATGGCGATTTTGTCTTTTGAATAGAGGTTGATCTCCGCGGAAAACGCGAATGCGTCGGACTTGATGATCTTCATCTGACGCAGGTGTTTGACGTCCTTCTCTTTCATGCCGCTCATGAACGCCGACTCGACGGCGATCATGCGGAGAGGGATCTTATTGGCGATCCGTTTCTCCATGTAATACTCGAGAACGAACGCCTTGTCGAAATGATCTATCCGGTCATCCGAATACCATCCGAGAATTTCCATGCCCTTGTATTTCAACGTGTCCTTGTACACGTCCTTGATTCCCTCGACCCCCTCGAAATACCTGACTTTCGGCTTACGATCGATGGCATTGGCGATGGAGAGAAGTTCCGGCATCAGACTGCCGATCATTTCGGTCTTTTCCCGAAGCCGCTCCTCGATACGCATGGGGTTTTCCGCCATGTAGATATTCCTCCCCTTTCTTTTCACAAGACTGATGTAACCCTTGTTTTTCAGCGATTCTATCTCGAGATAGACGGTCGCTCGCTTAATTCCCGATTTTTGCGTTATTTTGGCGATATTCCCTTCTCCCAACTCCAAAAGGGCGAGGTACACCTTGGATTCCTTCTCACTGAACCCTGCCTGAATCAATTCCTTTGAGAGCATATATGCAAAGAATGATATAAAACATGTCACTATTAAAGTATATAACTTTTTGGCTTAAAAGTAAAGTTTCCCGACATAATACGACTATATTTCTATGAAATATGCGGGGATTATTGATATTATGATTATTTGTCCTATAATAACCCGTTACGATGAATTGTTCATTGTGACAAGCTCATTAAAAAATATAACGGTAATTTCTCCTTTCGATCTTTGTGCTTTCCGGCCGGAGGCATAATCAATCAAAGGAGAAAACGATGAAAAACGAAATCACAAGTCATTACGGAAGGGAGATGGACATCATTCCTGGCAAGTTGACCGATATTTGGCTTGCCGTGCCAGCCCATTGCAATCTCGCATGTTCGTATTGCTATGCTAGCGGAGGTGAAAGGATCGATGAGGATAAGCTCATCTCGTGGGCTGGATTTGAAAGGTTGTTGGAGGAAGCCGTCTCGATGGGGGTGAAGTCGGTCGGAATTCCCGGCGCAGGCGAGCCGTTGCTTCCGCGCAATCGGGAGCTGACGATGAGAATCCTCCGCAAATGCAAAGCGTTGGGCTTGTATGTGACGCTTTTTACCACCGGCGAGTTCATCGACAAAAAAACGGCGGTCGAATTGTTCGATCTTCCACTGGAGATCATGCTCAAGTGCAACACGCTTGATGCGGAAAAACAGGATCGGTTCGTATCTGATCCGAAACGGGGGAAAATCATCCGTGGCTACGGCGAGAAACGCAATCGTGCCCTCAAGCTTCTCATGGAAGCGGGTTTCAATGACCGCGAACGGGCCCAATCGTTATTCGGCGGCAATGTGACCACGAGACTTTCGCTCGTGACCTCGATCATGACCGACGAGAAGAGTCTGAGCAATCTCGGTGACATGGTCGGGCTTCTGCGTTTTTGCAGGAAAAACAACATCCACCTCGATTCGGACGATATCCTGACGGTCGGACGCGGTGTCGGATGCGAGCTCTGCACGGCTGAACGGAAGTTTCGGGAAAAGGTGACGGAACTCTGCGAAATAGATCGCCGGGAATTCGGACGTATCTGGGACGTTTCTTCCGGTTATATCGCCGGCATGATCTGCGGAAGGTATTCGTATCACCTTTCCATAGACCAATACGGGAACATCCGTCCGTGCATCGGCGCCGAAAAGCTCGTCCTTGGGAACGTCAGAACCATGACGCTCAGTGACGCATGGGAGAGTCCCGGGATGAAAATCATTCGTGCCCGGAACTATGGAGGCGCTTGTGCGCGTTGCATGAATTTCGGCACTGGTAGGAGATCAGGTGGCTCTCTCCCCGTATTCCTTCCGAAGGAAGGTCATCCAATTTCTGATTTTCGGCAATTCGCACCCAGCCAATTCCAACGGTGATTTCCCTCTCCG
>CAINXS010000042.1 GCA_903854995.1 Candidatus Moraniibacteriota bacterium
ACGGGCGGCGCTGCCCAAATATCGTTGTGCGATACTTGAAAGCGTTTCGCCTCTCGCAACGGTATGCATCACCGTTTCCGGTTCAAGAGTTTCAGTCTTAAACACGTCCGGAATCCTTAATTCCTGCCCGACACGAATCGTACCGGGTTCCTTCAAAATGTCAGCGTTCGCAGCAAATATCTCAGGCCAGCGCGCCGAACTTCCAAGATACGCGCGCGCGAGTCCTGAAAGCGTATCGCCAGAAACCACCCTGTGGCGCGTCGGTCGAATCGTTACACCTTCCGCTTCGCGAAACAGCGCGGGCTGATTCAAAAACACCAGCGGATCCATCAAGGCACCATCCTTCCACACGGAAAGATGCAAATGCGCCCCCGTCGATTGCCCGCTGTTTCCCGACTTGCCAATCTTCTGCCCAAGACTCACGTTATCGCCCGGCTTCAATCGATCATCGATCTCGCTCATGTGGCCGTATAATGCTTCGTATCGTCCATCGGCCGTTCGCATGACGACCATCCGGCCGTAGCCGGTCAATTGCCAGCGCTCGATACGCGAAACCCATCCGTCGAATATCGCCAAAAGCGGCGTTCCTGTCGGCAAAGCAAAATCGGTGCCATTGTGATGGCCTCCGTTTGTCTTGTACATTTGCGGCCAATAGTTCCAGAATTTCTGCGAAACAGGGTATTCCCCTTCAAACGCTTTCGGCTTGATGTCTGTGCTCATACTCGTCATTTAATGATTTATCCTGCAGGCTTTTATGTCGTTCACGCTGTCGCGTATCCACTTGATATCGGTCTGAATAGCGGAAATTGCCGCATCAAGTTTGTCATGCGCCTCGACTCGTTTCTCGAGCGTTGAAACGCGCTTTTCATTCGATCGCCAAATCACGGCGATCAACGCGATCGAAACCGTCCATGCAAGCGCAAAAATCGGAAATGGTACAGTGTCGGGCATATTACGAAATCTTAAAGACGCTTAATCGCGGCGTATAAACCACGCGCGCTGCTCCAGAGTCTTGATAAATCTGCGCCTCAATATAATCGCCCGGCACAAAATTGAAACAATCTGCCAATGATCCCGCAAATCGTCCAGTTGCATCTTTTGAAAAAAAACAATCAGCAATTTGACTGCCATTCTTCGCAATCGCGAACGCTCTTCCGGAACCAGCTGCAGACGCTTCTATAGATGCACCAAAATTCACAAAATATACGCCGGCTTGATTAATGACAATCCGTTTATTTGCCGTATCGACAGTAATGTCGCCCGTTTGCGAATCCACAGTCGCCGTTGATGTCACTTTCGAAAAAACTCCACTGGCAGCAGTAAAATTAGCAAAGGCCAACTTCCCCTGTATCGGCGCTTTCGTGGTTGCAATAGTCAATGTCCGTATCGCATCGGCAATCGACTGTAACGTGCGGATAATTCCTTTATACGATGTCATATTCGTTCAATCTCAAGCGGTTAATAAAAATACTCAATCGAAAATATGGTCGGTGAGTTCGCGGCATCAGCAACGTCCGCACTCATTTCGATAAGGAAATGAATACGATCGGCACGATTGATCGCCGTCTTCGTAAAGCGAAACTTCGTCGCATGGACGCTTACCGAATATTCCAGCGCACTCATACCCATCGCCGTCAACTGCTCCGCCGTGACAGCCGCCTTATTAAGTGTGGAAAGAACACACGCATTTCCTCCGAGCATGTCCTGCCACCCGTCAAAATCGTCAAAATACGTCACAACACTGATATCCGGATAGATATCCTCCCCTCCGATAGATCCGGAATGATGCACCAGAATACCGACCGGTATATGCTCACCGATATCGATATGGTCCGTAGCGATCGAAACCGCTCCGGCAAGACTAGACGCAACGCCGTCATCCTGCTGATACACAAGCAAATTGTTGTTCGTCGCATCGATGCAGACGTAATACAAAAAACCACGAAATTCAATCACGTCCTCCGGATATGTCTCACGCTCCCATTTTCGCATCCGAAATACGCCGAGCGTAGGCGTTACCTGTATTTCCGTTGTGTAATTATCAAGCCAGTTCGCACCAGCGGAATCGGATGCGAACAAAATGAGATCGTTATCCAGGTTTTTCCCTCCGCTCCATACATCACAATAGGTCGTACCAAATCCGGAAAGAGTCGCGAAATGATACAAGTCACTCAAATCGTATGCGTGCAGCTCCAGATTGCCGGCATTGACGAATGAAAAAATCAAATAATCCCCAACCTTTCCGATAGCCGGCCGTCCGGTATAAGACTTCGCATACTTTGCGACTTCCTCATATCCGTTCGGTCCCAGACGTCCGAAAGTGGCCGTCTTTTCATTATCCTTCGTACACGCCGCCCAAACGGACCCTTCGTAGTACGCCAGCGAATAAGGCACGACCGTCGTGAAGTTCCATACATCGGACAGATTTCCGCTCGAATCCATTCTCCGGATTTTACACGTAGTTCTAAAATACACTCCATCAGGCATTTCCCACCATCCCAACGGATACCCGTCCGCAAATACCGCTGCCACACTCCATGTGGACCCATAATCGGTGGAATACGACTGAACGATATTCGTTCCGTTACTGTAAATAACCACGAGTCGGCTTCCGATCGCAAACATGCCGCCGACCTCATTGCACGGCGATCCGAAATCCTTGATCTTCGACCATGTGCTGCTTGCTTCCGTCCGTCGATACACCGCAACATATCCTGTCGTCTTATCAATACCGACCAAGAAAAGATAGGTACCGATTTTCGCGTAATGGTGTCCGCTTTCCTGGGCCACCTGAAGCGGATTCGTCAAAATCGTCGAGGGCGTGCGCGCCGTTCCGATAGTTGACATGCGAATCCCTGTTCGTCCGTTGTCGCGGAAAAAGAACGACCCCAACGAAACATTGAGCCTCGGCCGGATAGTGTCACGCTCATTCATCAAATCCAGCAGGCTTTCGCCGCGAGTGGAAAGAACGATCGTCTTTTTTTTGAGTTCGCTCATACGTTTGCTTGCTTGATACGCTTAATCTCCTGATCGACTTCATCAGTAACTTCCTTCAAAACACGACGGATCTCATTGATGTCGACTTCAGGCATGGACGCCTTACTCGTCGCGGTAAGCAGGACAAGCCGCCGAAGGTATCGCGCCACTCCCAAAAGCGCGGCTACGGGTAGATACCGTTCCGGAATATCAAGAGCGGTTCCGTCGGCAGTTGGGACCGTAAACGCGACGCGTCGATGAAGCGTGATGGTTTTCCCGCTTCCGGGTGCGCACAGAAAAACGATCTCCGTCGCAGTCTGATAAAACCGGTTTTGTCCGCCGTCCCGACAAACGTCCATCCGCTCGCGCTCATCAAGCGCGATCTCCTCGTATTCCTCATCACCGACCAAAACGCCGTAAATGCCGATCGTTCCGGAAGGCTTCAAAAATATAGTGGTCGTTCCGTTGCCAGTCAGACTGGTATCCTCATCGTCGAGCCAAAAGAAATTCGACAGATGCCGGATGGCGTCGGCAGCCGCTACCGTAACGTCGGCCGAAGAATCGGCGACATAATTCCTGATAACCGTCTTGAATTCTGCGTACGTCATAGTGGTCTGTTAGTTATACCTCCGAAAGGCCCTGATGGCGGAGGAACTTCTGCTTACGTCCGGGCGACGGAACGATACGCCGCTGGCGGAACCATCAGGGCCATTCGGAAGGGTCAACAGATTGTTGACCTTCCGGATTGTCGACATTGGCCGGCCGGCCATAGTCGACATTCCTTTCATTTCTTGTCTCCGTCACCTTCGGGCTCCTTCACTGCTTCCGGAACAGTCGGGGCCTCAGGTGCTTCCTCGACCGCCTCAAGCGCCTCATCATCGCGCAATTTCTTGATCAGCGCCTTGTTGTCCGTCTCGAACGGATCACGATCCGTCAGCGTGACCTTCTCACCGCCATAGAATCCGATATGGATCCCGGCGCGAAGGTTTTTCCGTCTGAATTTCGCCATAATCGTCATTTGTCGGATTAACTCCCAGAGGGAGGATCCGGCCAGCCATCCGGCCGGATCCGCTACGGTCAGGAGATACCGTAGCAGCGGGTACCGGCCCCGTTCCGGAAGTCTCCGGTATAGAGTCCAAGGACCTGCTTCGCCTTCTTCTTCCCGTTCGACGGGAGGTCGTAGGTCGCGAGCGCTCCGGAAACCTGACCGTTTTCCATCGCACCGTACGCGACCCGATCATCGTCGATGATGAACATCTCAGACGAAAGCATGTCCCGATCCGCACGAAGTTCGAGATCGAAACCGAGCGCGGTAATGACCGCAACCGAAAGCCCAGCACGCCGCTCGTCACTCTTCATCTGCAGCTTGCCAGTGTAGAGCTGTTCAAGGGCAGCGATGGCATGGACCGAACCATGAATCGCCGTGGGAACCAGTCCGGCCGCAAGGTGCGTCTCAAGCGCCGTATACAGCTTCGCCTCGGTCAGCGACCCGCCGACGTTCGACGTGTTCGAAATGAACTGCCGGAGTCCGCCCATGGTCGCGACCTTGTTGGTCGTGTCATTGTTGCGGAGTCCATAGATCAACGCGCGGTTCAGGAGCCGCAAAGTCTCCTTCGTCTTCACCGCAACCGCCATATCAAGCGCATCTCCGAAGTCTGCTCCGGAAGCGATCGCCAGCTGCAGCGATTCATCGGCAACGTCCTCGAACTCCTGGACATAGTTGTAGTCCTCCGTGAAGCCCTGAAAGTTGGCCGTCATCGCATCCCCGCCTTCGACCTGCGCATTACCGATGATCGTGATCGTAAACGCCGTGGTCGGCTGTGCCGTAGCCGTCGACCCTCCATGTCCACGACCATCGACTGCGATCGTGTTTGCAGCCGTATCAACCGACTTAACGCGCACCTGTTCACTGCCATTCGGCAACAGCAGGACATCACCGACGCGAATCTTCAAAATATCGGCCGACGCGATCGTCAGCCCCGTGGTCGCGGAAGTGCTATTCCACAAGTTCCCAGAGGTCGAAGTGCCAGACGTGATCGTCACCACGCGTGCCGCGAGATTCCGCCACTCGTGCTTGACCTTCGTAACCATCGCCCCGAACCGACTCTTGATCGGCCGCAGGTGACGGACAAACGACAGATACCGCATGTCGTTGTCAGTGAGGAAAAGGGTATCTATCACCGGGGACAGATCTTCCCTTGTCCGAATATCTCCTATCAACATCAC
>CAINXS010000043.1 GCA_903854995.1 Candidatus Moraniibacteriota bacterium
GTCTTCCTATCGCGTTCGGTATCGTCGCGTTTTATCTCATCGTATTGCTGGTCGTCACCGCGGAATACCGTTCGAAGATGCCGCCGAAGACATGGCGGATCGTGCATTATGCGAGTTTTGCCGCATACCCGCTTTTCCTTCTGCACGGATTTATGAGCGGGACCGATTCAAGGGAGGGCTGGATGCGTGTGATTTACGCGCTTTCCGCGACGATCATGATTGTCCTGATTTTCGTCCGGATCGTGTCGCGTTCCATTCTTCCCGGACTTCGCCGTTTCCGTGTGGAACACCGTACGGATCCGGCTTCCCCGGATGTTCCCTCTTCCTGATTTCCCGATCATGCGAATACCCGCCAGAACCTATCTCAGGCCGCTCCTCTTCGCGGTCAGAACGATACGCACGCACAAGGCTCGGACGGCGTTCGCGCTGCTCGGGGTGGTTATCGGGGTGTTTGCGGTCGTCGTGATCATGTCTCTCGGTGACGGAGTGAAACGATATATCGTCGGCATGGTGGAGACGTTCGGGAGCGATCTCATCCAGATAGAGGTGAAGGTTCCGAATACCGGAAAAACCTCGACCGAGAACTCGGGAGGGTTGGCGCAGGGCATACAGATCACGACGCTTACTATCGCGGATGAGAAGAAGATAGACAGGTTGCCGAACGTGAAGGCGTCCTATGCCGGAATCATCGGTCAAGAGCGCGCGACCTACGGTTCGGTCGGGAAGCAGGTCATGCTTTTCGGGACCGGACCGGACGAGATGTCCGTCGACACGAACGCTAAACTGGCGACTGGCCGTTTTTTCGGCGCCGAAGAGGATGACAGTCTTGCCCGAGTCGTGGTGCTGGGGAGCGGGGTCAAGGAGACGTTCTTCGGGGATCGCGATGCGGTGGGGGAGCAGATCACGATCCGCGGTGAGCGATACCGTGTCATCGGTGTCCTCGCGAAACGCGGATCGGCCGCGTTCTTCGATCTCGATGCGATGGCGTACGTTCCGGTGCAGACGCTTCAGAAAAAGGTTCTCGGCGTGGATCACGTACAGATGATCTCGGTCCGGATGGCCGATCCGTCCCGTGAGACGGAGACGGTCGATCTCATCACGAGAACCCTGCGTCGTGAACACGACATCTCCGATCCTTCGCGCGATGATTTCGCGGTCACTTCGACGCGCGAGGCGCAGAAGATGCTCGGGGATGTCGTCGGGACGATCAGTGTCCTGCTCATCGCGCTGACGTCCATATCGCTCGTCGTGGGAGGGGTCGGCATCATGAACGTCATGTACGTTTCCGTCGCCGAGCGAACCGGAGAGATCGGCCTGCGCAAGGCGCTCGGGGCGAAGTCGTCGGATATCCTTTCGCAGTTCCTCGTCGAGGCACTTATCATCACCGGTCTCGGCGGGGCGATAGGGATAGTGCTCGGCGTAGGTTTTTCCTGGCTTGCCTCGTTTTTTCTCGGCAGGGCCGGATTCGCGGTCTCGCTTGTGCTTTCCCCTCAGTCACTGCTTCTCGGGGCGGGCTTTTCCATCGCGGTCGGCATCCTGTTCGGTCTTTCCCCTGCGGTTCGCGCCGCCCGTCTTTCTCCGATGGAGGCTATTCGGAAGGAATAAACGCCATTTATAAGCCATCTTCAATTAGCACTCTCGTACCGAGATTGCTAATTTTTTGATTCGGGTGTACATTGAGTACGGAAGAATAAAGAATCAAGAATAAAGAATCAGGCGGTTCCGATCAGGCACTATTCCATATTCTTAATTCCTTATTCAAAACTATGAATATCAACAATTTTACCCAGAAAAGTCAGGAGGCCGTACGACATTCGCAGGAAAACGCTTTGTCGCGTGGGAATACGGAATTCCGTCCCGAGCATCTCCTGTACGCGCTTCTGTTGCAGGAGGATTCGATCGTGCCGGGGGCGCTTGCCCAGTCCGGCGCGGATCTCGACGCGATCAAGGGCGCGACGCTTGATGCGATCGACGCGTTTCCGAAGGGCTCTACCGGACAGACGCAACTGTATCTCTCGCCGGTACTCGCGAACGTGTTCGACGAGGCGGATCGGGAGATGAAGAAGCTCGGCGACTCGTACCTTTCGACGGAACATCTGTTGCTGGCGCTCCTGTCGATACCGGGAGATTCGAGAGATATCCTCTTTAGGCACGGCGCGGATTACGATCAGGTCCTTCAGGCACTATCGGGAATCCGTGGAGGGGCCCGGGTCGAAAGCGATACGCCCGAGTCGTCCTATCAGGCGCTCGACAAGTATGCCGTCAACATGACGAAGCTTGCGAGGGAAGAGAAGCTCGATCCGGTCATCGGACGGGACGAGGAGATACGTCGCGTCATGCAGGTGCTGTCCCGCCGGACGAAAAACAATCCGGTGCTGATCGGCGAGGCCGGAACCGGCAAGACCGCGATCGCGGAAGGGCTGGCTCAGCGGATCGTCTCGGGTGACGTGCCCGAGAGTCTGAAGGGGCGCGAAATCATCTCGCTCGATCTCGGTGCGCTGCTTGCCGGGGCGAAGTTCCGAGGCGAGTTCGAGGAGCGGCTCAAGTCGGTGTTGAAGGAGGTGGAGCGTTCGGCGGACCGGTTCATCCTGTTTATCGACGAGATCCATACGCTGGTCGGTGCCGGTGCTACCGACGGCGCGCTTGACGCGTCCAACATGTTGAAACCGGCGCTTGCCCGCGGAAAGCTTCGGACCATCGGCGCGACCACGCTCAAGGAATATCAGAAATATATCGAGAAGGACGCCGCGTTCGAGCGTCGGTTCCAGCCGGTCTTCGTTTCGGAACCGTCGGAAGAGGATGCGATCGCGATTCTTCGCGGTATCAAGGAGAAATACGAGCTGCATCACGGGGTACGCATAACGGATGATGCCGTGGTGTCCGCCGTGCGTCTTTCGCGGCGCTACATTTCCGACCGATTCCTTCCGGACAAGGCGATCGACCTCGTGGACGAGGCCGCCTCCCTGCGGCGGATGGAGATCGATTCCCTGCCGTCGGAGCTCGACGCGTTGGAACGGAGTGTCCGACGCCTCGAAATCGAAAAGCGCGCGCTTGAAAAAGATCGCGACGAACGTTCGAAAAAGAAAGTCGCCGACATCGACAGGGAGCTTGCCGATCTCCGTGAGAGATCCGGGAAACTGTCCCTTCAGTGGAAGGGGGAGCGGGACCTTATCGCGTCGCTTCGGTCCACCAAAGCGGAGATCGATCGATTGCGTTCCGAGGCCGAGATGGCCGAGCGACGCGGGGAGCTCGATGCCGTGGCGGAAATCCGATACGGCAAGATTCCGGAAATCCAGAAGAGACTGGTTTCCGAGGAAAAGAAGCTCGCGAAACTTCAGCAGGCGGGGTCTATCCTCAAGGAGGAAATCACGGAGGAGGATATCGCCTCGGTCGTTTCGAAATGGACCGGCGTTCCCGTTTCCAAGATGCTCGAGACGGAGGCGAAGAAACTGGTGCATATGGAAACGGAACTGAAGAAACGGGTCGTGGGACAGGATGAGGCGATCGTGGCGGTCTCGAACGCGATACGGCGTTCCCGGGCGGGTCTGTCGGAAGAGGGGCGCCCGATCGGATCGTTCATTTTCCTCGGGACGACCGGCGTCGGGAAGACGGAGCTTGCCAAGGCACTCGCCGGCTTCATGTTTGACGACGAGAAGTCGCTCGTCCGCGTCGATATGAGCGAGTTCATGGAATCCCATTCCACGGCGAAACTCATCGGTTCGCCACCGGGTTACGTGGGATACGACGAAGGCGGGCAGCTGACCGAAAAGGTTCGTCGTCGACCGTATGCGGTCGTTCTCTTCGACGAGATCGAAAAAGCGCATCCGGACGTCTTCAATATACTGCTGCAGATCCTCGACGACGGACGACTGACCGATGCGAAGGGGCGGACGGTCTCCTTCAAGAATACGGTCATCATCATGACGTCGAACGTGGGATCCGAGACGCTCGCCCGCGCGGAGCGGCTCGGGTTCAGTGAAAAAAGGCCGAAGGCGGGCGATGAGGAATTATCGGAGGAGTCGATCCGCGACAGAGTCATGAAGAGTCTTCGGGAAACCTTCCGTCCCGAGTTCCTGAACCGTATCGATGAGATCGTCATCTTCCATCCTTTGTCACGGGATGTCATTCGCCATATCGTCGACCTCGAGCTTGCCAAAGTGACGGACCGGCTCGGCATGAAAGACATCGTCGTCACGTTCACCGAGGCGGCTCGGAAACGTCTTGCCGAAAGGGGATTCGATCCGTTCTACGGGGCCCGACCGCTCAAGCGGGTCATACAGGGCGATATTCTCGATCCGCTCGCCCTTTCCGTCATCGAAGGTAAGGTTCCTGCCGCCGGAATTTCCGTCGATGCCGGCAAAGACGGATTCACTTTCGGAGCAGGAGAAAAGCGGAAGAAAGGGAAGTCATGAATGTGACGCAAAGAAACGATCCTTAACGGCATAAACGCTATGAATGGACAAACCCGAGGATTTCTCGGCGATGAGGGAATGCGACGGACGTTGCGGACGTACTACGTCCTTGTCGACGAGGGCAAGTTCGGAGACGTCTTTAGTCTCTTTTCCGACGGAATCGTCTATCGGCGATGCGAGAGGGAGATCTGTGGAATCGCGGAATTGCGATCATTTTACCTTGACGAGAGGTCGCTGATGGGAAAGCATCATGTCGAAAGTATCCTGACCGACGGACACCAATCGGCGGTGAGGGGAATATTCGAGGGAGCTGACGGAAAATCATTCGGCTTTTCGGATCACTTCGCGTTCGATGATTCCGGAAAGATATGTGAACGTCACACGTATCTCGCGATCGGTTTCGACGAGACGATTTGAGCGTGACGTATTCCGGTCGTCGTCTCTTCCGCTTGCCTGGTGAGTCACTCCCTGATACGCTGACAACAGTCACGTCTTACGGTATGATCTTCCATTTCACCATTTTTTTCTGGTCGGTCGCGTTCTTCCTCGGGATGCAGTTCGTCGCGGCCCGCGAATATGACCTTTTCTGGGTCGGGTACGTCTTTTCCGCGGCCTTGCTTGCGGTCTTATCCCTCGTTTCTGCGAAAAAGATAACGAAACGCCTGCGGAACAGCTTTATCCCCCTCTTGCTTTCGTTCTCGGCTCCGGCGGTTTTGTCGCTTGTCGACGATGCGGGAGAGAAAACGGTCTTTTCCGTACTTGCGTCCGGCATGTATTATGTCGCGTTCCTAGCGCTGTATCGGCTCCGGTTCGCGCCGAAAGATAGGACGGCCCGTTCCATGCTCTCGGTAGCCATGCTTTCCGCACTGTTCTTCTTTTACGCGGCGGCATTCGGTTTTTACCTGAACTTTTCCGTCCCCCTTTCGACGCTCGTGTTCGCGTTCGCCATCGGATCGTTCGGCGCGGCATATCAGACGCTTTCTTCCACCCTGCACGGCGACAAGCGGAGGGTGGCGTTGTATTCCTCCATCGTCGCGTTCGGGGTCGGAGAGATTTCATGGACGATCTCGTTCTGGCCGTTCGGATATCTCGCGACCGGGGTCGTCTCGCTCATGTCCTTCTTCATATTGTGGGATATGGCGAACTCGCTGTTTCTCGGAACCATTTCGCGGAAAAGGACACTCATGTATCTTTCCGTGTTTATCGCCCTTATCGGACTTCTTTTGGCGACGTCGCCCTGGCGGATCCAGGTCTGACGACGAATCCCGGACCCTTGCCGTATTCCCCGTCGTCTGGTACACTCGTCCGGTGCAGGCCATCAACCGTTCCGGTATGTCAAAGACTAAGAAAATACTCCTGTTCGCGGCATTTTCCGTATTCGTATTCGTGGTCGGCGGTCTTGGCGGAATTTTTTTCCGTGACCGCGCGATCCCGTACTTGCTCGCTTCGTTCCCGTCGATTTCGCGAATGGACGTCTTTCGCAATATCGTCGGCAATACGACGGTCATCGAACGTAAGGAACAACTGATCGTGCGTGAGGATGACTCGGTCGATACCATCGTCTCGCAGCCGGCGACCGCGGTCGTGAACATCATCTCCGCGGTTCCCAAAGGCTCGACCGGGGCGGTTTTTCAGGAAGGAAAGAGCCGTACCGGCGTTCTCCTGACCAATGACGGGATGATCGTAACGTATGGCGATCCGTTCGCGGAGGAGGCGGGTCTGTCCGGTCAGGCACCGTCGACGACCGCGGCGTTCCACATACTGCTTCACGACGGATCGAGCCATGAGGCCTCGTTCGTCGGGTATGACCGGCTGACGAACCTGGCATTTTTCCGCATCGACGGAAACGACTTTCCGGCGATATCCCTTGCGAATTCGGACGATTCCGTTCCCGGGAAAAAACTGGTCGCCATAGGGAACGCTTACGAGGAATATCAGAACCGGTTTTCCGTCGGCGTGCTCAGCAATCGGAACAAGCTGTTCAATCTATCCGGAAAGACGGTCGCGTCCTCCGAGAAGTGGGAGGGGGTGTTCGAGATGGATCTCGCCAACCCCGAGCCGTACCTGGGCGGACCCGCGGTCAATTTTCGTGGAGAGATGGTCGGATTGTTCGGCGACGTCGAGCTTGACGGAAAGGACAAATTCTTCCTGCTTCCTTCAAATGTCGTCCGGGATTCGTTGCGGCTCGCCACTTTCGGCTCGCTTTCGGATCGGGCCTCGCTCGGCGCTTACTATCTGACCCTGACAAAGGCATCGGCGGCGGGAGACGGGGTCGTTTCCCGGGATCGAGGCGCTCTCATATTTTCGCCATCGGGCAAGACGGGTCTTTCCGTCCTTTCAGGATCGGCTGCCGATAAGGCCGGCTTACGCTATGGCGATATCGTAATCGCGGTGAACGGAACCGAGATCAATCTCGACAATCCGCTCTCGGCCGCGATCGGCCGCTTGTCGAAGGGGGAGTCCGCGCAGTTGCTGGTCCTTCGGAACGATAAGGAAATGAACGTTCCCGTCCAGTTTTGATCCGCATTTCAGCTTGAACGACGTATCAAATCGGCCGTCCGGATATCCGGGCGGTTTTTGACCCGGAATACCCGTTCGGGTATGATGGATGGGAACTACGACACGTGACGGATACCGTTCTCAAGCCCGTAACCGAAAAAACGTATGAGACAGAGTCAGTTATTCACCAAAACGCGCCGAGAGGCGCCGAAGGACGAGGAGAGCCGGAATGCGCAGCTTCTGATCCGTGCCGGGTACGTCCATAAGGAAATGGCCGGCGTGTATGCCTATATGCCGCTCGGTCTGCGTGTCATGGAAAAAATCAAGGACATCGTCCGCGAGGAAATGAATGCCTTGGAATGCCAGGAATTCATCATGACGTCGCTTCAGCGGAAGGAGCTGTGGGAGAGGACGGATCGTTGGGACGATAGGAACGTCGACGTCTGGTTCAAGTCCGAGTTGAAGAGCGGCGGTCAGGTCGGTTTCGGCTGGTCGCACGAGGAACCGATAACGGACATGATGCGCGGCTATATCTCGAGTTATCGGGATCTTCCGGTATACGGATATCAGTTCCAGACGAAACTGCGAAACGAGCTTCGTGCGAAATCCGGAATCATGCGCGGCCGGGAGTTCGTCATGAAGGACCTGTATTCGTACAGTCGGACGGAAGAGGATCATAAGGCGTTCTATGACCGGGTCATAGAGGCATACCTTCGGGTGTTCGACCGGGTCGGGCTGGGCGATTCCACGTTCCTGACGTTCGCGTCCGGTGGCGCCTTCACGCAGTTCAGTCACGAATTCCAAACCGTTTCCGAGGTCGGGGAGGATGTCATTTATCTTGATCGGAAAAAAAATATCGCGATCAACCAGGAGGTATTGACCGACGAGGTCATGTCGCAGCTTGGAGTAAACCGCGAGTCTCTCGAGGAGGTGAAGTCGGTCGAGGTCGGAAATATCTTCAGTTTCGGCGGAACGAAGAGTGAACAGCTCGGGTTGTACTTCAAGGACGACGACGGAAGTCAGAAGCCGGTCATTCTGGGGTCGTACGGAATCGGCATCACCCGTCTCATGGGAATCGTCGTCGAGAAGTTCGCCGACGAAAAGGGGCTCGTGTGGCCTGAATCGGTGGCGCCGTTCAAGGCGCATCTGATATCTCTCGGAGCGGACGAACGGGCGGAGGAGGTCTACAAGGCGCTTACGGAAGCGGGGATCGAAGTGTTGTACGACGACCGGGACGCACGCGCGGGGGAGAAGTTTGCCGACAGCGACCTGTTGGGCATCCCGTATCGTGTCGTGATCGGAAAACGGTCAGCGGAATCGGGCGAGGCGGAAGTGAAGAGCCGTACCGGGGAGGAAACGGAGATAGTCGGCATTTCCGGGTTGGTGAAATATTTCAATAAATAGATAATACATAACAAATAGAAGTTACGGCCATCAGAAAACGACAAGGAGACAGAAATTGACGAGGAAAGTAGAACTCAGAGCTCTAATCTCTTCGGAATATCACCGATTCATATCCGTTTGTGCCACACTCGGAAATTGCGGTGATAGGATTGGATCCTCCGTCCGTTGTTTCATGCTGACTGTTGACTGATCACTGACCTATGAATCATTCCGAACGCGTCATCATTTCCCTCGGCGGATCCCTCATCGTTCCGGACGGAATCGACTGGCGGTTTCTGAGGTCGTTCGAGGAATTCATAACGGACGAGATCGGGAAGGGGAGGACGTTCATCATCGTTACGGGCGGCGGAAGGACGGCGCGCGCCTATATCGAGGCGGCGGGCGAGGCGACGCCGGTTTCCGACGAGGACAAGGACTGGCTCGGCATCCATTCGACGCGTCTCAACGCGCATCTGCTCCGGACCGTCCTTCGCGAACATGCGTATCCGCGCATCAATACGAATCCGCATGACCTGGAGGATTTCTATGTCGCCAAAAGTCCGGTGCTGATAGCCGCCGGATGGAGACCGGGATTTTCCACCGATTATGACGCGGCGCTTCTGGGAAAATATCTCGACGTGAGTCGTATCGTGAACCTGTCCAATATCGATTACGTGTATGATCGGGATCCTCGGGAGCATCCCGATGCCGAAAAGTTCGAGAAAATGACCTGGCCGGAGTTCCGCGCGCTCTCCGGTGAGGATTGGAATCCCGGAATGAATTCCCCGTTCGATCCCATCGCCTCCAAGCTGGCCGAGGAAGAAGGCATGGAAGTCGCCATCATGTCCGGAAGCGATCTTGGCAATGTGTCGCGGTATCTGGCGGGAGAAACGTTTTCCGGGACCGTCATAAAATGATCGTATGAAGATCGCCATTCAGGCGGCCGATTTGGACGCGACGCGGGTGGATGGGACCCGGGTGTATCTTTTGGAACTCCTGAGACGATTCGGAACCATATCGGAATCGGACCGCTTCCTGATCTGTCATCGGGATTCGTTCAATCCCGAGCTCACGCCCCCTTCCTTTCCGAATTACGATTTCCGTGTCCTGCCAGGCGACCGCATGTGGATGCAGACCGCGTTCGCGAAGGCCTTGTTCGATATCCGCCCGGATAGGGCGTTCATTCCTCTTCAAGCGGTCCCGGTCGCGACTCCGGAAGGAACGGAAGTAATCGCGACGGTACACGATCTCGCGTTTCGTCATTTTCCCAAGACGTTTCCGGCCTCGTCCCGCGCGAAGCTGAACCTGCTTCTGGGGGTTACGGTGCGCAAGGCATTGCGAATTATCGCGGTTTCCGAGGCGACCAAGCTCGACCTCATCCGATTTTTCCCCGATCTTCCGTCTTCAAGAATACGGGTCATACATCACGGCGTGAACGCCGATTTCTTCGCTGCCGAGCCGCCAGAGAACGAGCGCGACGCGCTCCTCGGTCACTACGGACTGACCTCCGGTTCGTATATTCTCTATGTCGGTGCGATCCAACCCCGTAAGAACCTGGTCCGTCTCGTATCCGCATTCGAGTCGGCGAAGTTACATCATCCGGACATGAAGCTTGTCATCGTCGGGGAGAAGGCATGGCTGTCGGATGCCATACTCGATCGTATGAATCGGAGTCCGTTCGCGGAAGACATCGTCCGGACAGGTAAGGCGTTGTTTCGGGAGTTGCCCGTCTGGTACAGGAATGCAAGATTTTTCGCGTTCCCATCGCTGTACGAGGGATTCGGTCTGCCGGCGCTCGAGGCGTTCGCTTCCGGAACGCCGGCGTTATTGGGAAACGCCTCAAGCCTGCCCGAGGTCGGCGGCGAGGCGGCGCTGTATGCGGATCCGCACAGTGAGTCCGACATCGCGGAGAAGCTGTCGATGCTGTGGACGGACGAAGCGCTTCGGGAAGATCTTCGGCAAAAGGGTCTCGAACGGGTCAAGCTGTTTTCGTGGGATCGCTGCGCGGAGGAAACACTCGACTGTATCAGGGGGTGATCGGGGTCGGAAAACCTACCGCATCAGCAGCAGTCCGGCGACCGAAACGAGGCTCCCGATGATTTTGCGGGTCAGGTCTTCACGCTCGTTAAGGAAGATCGCGGCGAAAACGAATATGATGACGACCTTGAACGTCGTGACTGCGGAAACAAGACTGAGGTTACCGACGGCGAATAGGAGGACGACCCACGAAAGGGACTGAAGGAACCGCAGACTTCCCGTAATCGATATGTCTTTTTTGGAATAGGGACTTTTTTCCTTGGTTAAGAATGCCGCGATTCCGAGGAACGCGCATTGAGCCCACCAGGAAAGCATCGTTCCGGCGGAAAATCCGGTCATTTTCTGAAGCGCGCGTTCGGCGGTGAGGGAAATGCCAAGCGTTATGCCCGAGAGGACCATGAGGAGGAAATACTTGTCGAATCGGAACGTTCCGATGCGGTGCTTTTTGGATACGACCACCATTCCGACGAACAGGAGCACCGTGCCCAGCACCTGCATCCGTGTAAGGTGCTCGCTCAGGAATAACGACGCGAGAACGATCGTGACCGGCGTGTAGATATTGTTTACCAGGGTCGAGACTCCGGCTTCGACGTGCTTTTGCGCGGTAAAGGAACTGACGAAAAAGCCGGCTCCGAACATTCCGGCGAGCGCGGTGAGAAGCGTCAGCGTCAAGGGCGATCCCTCGAATCGGAACGGTTGGAAAAACGGAAGCGACAGGCTCAGGAGAACGGTCACGGATGTCACCTGAAAGGCGAAGTGAATCTGTCCGGTGTTGTCGGCGTTCTTTTTCGAAGCCAACCAACGCCGTTGCAGCGGGGAGGCGCTTGCGGCCACGAAATAAAAGAGGTAGCTGATCAATACGGTCATATGTTTCGCGTCACTTCGGGGGGTTGAGGTACGCGGTCACCTCGTTCGGCCAGAGGGCGACCGCCTTCGGATCGCAGACGTCGCGGACGGACGTTCTCGGTACGAATCTGAGTTCCTCGAGATCGCTTCCGGCGCCAGCCTCACCGGACACGGGAGAGCACAGGTGCCATCTGACAACGGCACCGCTCGTCGTGTCGGTTCTTGTCCCGAGGAAGCGACGCACGGATATCGTAAGGCCGGTCTCCTCGTTCATCTCCCTGAGGAGTGCTTGTTCGTCGGTCTCGTCTCGTTCGACCTTTCCGCCAGGGATATGCCAGGCGCCATCGAAGACATGGTTCGGTTCGGCGCGCTTCCGCCCGACGAGAACCGTACCGTTGTGCTCGATGACCGCGACGACGGCAGATATGCTCTCCTTCATATCTTTTCCGATCGGAACAGCAGTTTCCAGAACAGGTGGGCGGCAGCGAACATGCCGCCGACGATGATCGGTATGGACCAGTAGGGAAAGCGTATCGTCGAGAGGGTCAGGAGGAACGCGAGCCAGGAAATGCCGATCCATGTCAGGGGACTCTTTTTGTCGGGAGCGAAGGGTAACGAGATCCCGAGTCGTCTTCCAAGTGCCGCGGCCGCGGCAAAAATGATCAGGATTCCCGCGAATGGCAGAGACATATTGAGGCGCATGGTGATGATTCCCGGTAACACGGCCTCAATCGTAAGGAGTCCGACGAACGCGAACAGGCCGAGCTCCGTCGTTTCCAACAAAAGCGCGTACAGGACCGGAAACGTGGGCCGTACCTTCGACGCCGCGTTTTCGCGGGTTGCCGTCAGGAAGTTTCGAACCCGTACGAACTGTGTTCGCGTTCGGCCGGATATTTTCTTCGTGTCTGACTTTTTCATAGACGTTTCGGTATGTGTGGCGGTGCCGTATCCGACATTGCCCGGATGTCCTTTGTCATCGTTTCCCGTATGCGGCGGAGAATCGGTCGCGTATCTGGCGTAGGAAGAGCGAGAAGTTGCTTCGGTCCGGTTTCGTCGAAAACGTGGTCGTCAACGATGCCGCATGAAGATCGGACTTCGAGTCCAGGCTGACGGAAAAACTTCCACCCGGAAACGATTTCAGGGTATCGAGCGGCACGTCGCAGACATAGTTCGGATTGAGGAACGAAAAGAATGTCCGTTCGGGAACGCAGGTGGCGGCGATGGAGAGTGAGTTCGATGACGCGTCAATCGGCGTGGTCACCTTGAGAAGCGAATCGAGATACTCTCGGTTTTCGATCGGGAGGAGCATACCGTCTTGAACGATCGAGTACCCCTTTTTCACGGTGTCGTGGAAGACGGTGCCGTCAGGCTGGGCGGCGTCGAAGAGGAAGATCTTGCCCCGCTTATGAAATCCAAGCTCCTCCTCGCTGACGGGGATGACATCGTTCCAGTGGAATCCGAGCGTCTCGAAGACCTCGGTACTGCCGATGGGGTGTGCCTTCGTATCGCCGCCGACGGCGTACACGCCCTGCGCGTCCGAAAGCAGGGCGCCCGTCCGGAATCCGGCACCCGATTCCTGCGGAGGGAATATCGTCAGCAGTTCCTCACTGGCCGCGAGGATCTTTTCTTTCGGAAAGCGCGAGACAGCAGCTCTCTCCGAGACGAATGGATACAGTTTTTCCGTCAGGAAAAGATAGGGGACACCGTTCACGGAGAGGCCCCGTTCTTTCGGGATGACACGTATGGGATCTCCTTCCGGTAAGAAATATGAACGATAGGATTTTCGAAGCGAGATGCGCAGGCTGCCGTCGGAAGGGATGGGGGAATCCTTTTCAAGGACGATCCTGATCCGCGCGGATGAGAACGATCCGACCGTACCGGCGAAGGTACGGAGTGTCTGGCCTGCCGCGACCCGTCCTTTCCGAAGCGAAGTGCCGTCGGTCCCGACGGGATCCTCGAGCGTGTTCTTCGCCGTTTCCGGGTTGCTGAATGAGAAGAGAAACTCTTGTGAGGGAAAAAGCGTCCGATAGGCGAACAGGAAAGCTCCCACGATGAACGAAGCGAACAGCGCGATGCGCAGCAGCCAGTATCGGGACCGGAATCGTTCCGGTACGATCGTAAAGGGTCGGAAGAGGATCATAGCGGGTCGAGTGAGAACAGAAGGGAATCGGTCGTCGCGGACGTCTTATCCGGGAATGTCGGGTCGTCGAGCGGAAGCGGCCCGAGCCTTTCCGTTTCGAACGAGTATACGGAAATGAGCGAGAACGAGGCGGGTAGGCCGCTCCACCTTTCGAAACCGTCGACCGGAGTGAGCAGATATATGTGATCGTACCGGTCTTTCGGTATTTTCGCAAAGTCGTCGGGGTTGAAGAAATAGGCCGCGTTTTTTCCGAACAGGAAACGGAGCGGACCCGCAGGGATGGCATAGGGGTCTCCGGTAGCCTTCCGGTCGACGAGGATAAGGTCGCGCGGGCCGACGCCGTCGGCGAGGCGCCGCGTTTCTTCGAGGAGTTTCCGGTTTTCCGAAAATCCGAGGACGGAAATCGTCGGGACGGCTCCGACGATCGCGACGAGTACCATGATTGCGATGACGATTTTTCTTCCGAGTGCGCCCTTTGCGTAAAATAACGATGCCGATGCGACCGAAAACGTGACAAGAAGCGCCGGCCACACGGAGAACATCAGCCGCCGGAGCATCCAAGGGTGGTCCGACGAGATGTTCGGGTCGATAAGATAGAGGAATGTCGGAAGGGCGAGCAACGTCGGTATGATCCCGATGCGGTCTTTTTTGACGACAAGGACGACTATGCCGACGAGGCCGAGAAGAATCGTCAGCAAGAGGCCGTACGGGAGGAAGAGTCTCCAGAGCGCGACGGCGCCGGTAATCAGGTCGGACCCCGGCATCGAAACCGGAGCGGAGTTGGACGTGGTACGAAGCAGCGCCTTCGCGATGGACGCGTACCGCGTAACGTTTCCGAGGAAATCCAGTATCAGGATTGCCGCCGTTCCGATAAGCGTCGCGGATTTCGTCACGATCGATCGTGAAAACGGGAAAGATTTCGCCGGTTTTGACGCGAAGAGCAGGCCGATCGAAATCGCGAGAATCGGCAGGCCCTCGATCCGCGTCACGGCGAGAAGGATGGCGGAAAAAAGTGCGGTGAGGAAGAACGTCCTGCGGGGTGACCGCAGAAAGAGCACGGTAGCGAGCGTGAGGGAGACGAACAGGAAGAGGCCGAGATTTTCGGTCAACGTGAATTTCGCGAACCACGCGGGAATGAACGAGGTCGCCGCGACGAGAAAGGCCCCGGATGCGGTGACTTCGTCCGCGAGGTTCCTGACGATCGCGAATATCGTGAGCATCGAAAGTATCAGGAGCACCCCGTTTCCCGTTACCAGTCCCGATAGTCCGAAGAGAGAATGAAACAGTCCGACCCACGCGACGTAGCTTCCCGGGAACTGCGAGCGAAGGGAGCCGTCCGTACCATAGAAGAAACCCGGGAAGTTCAGGGCTTTACCTCGGCCATAGAGCGTGTAGAACGTTTCCGTCGAGGATGAGGAGAACGCGAAACGCCCGTTTTTGGAAAGTTCTATAGCCGCTTCCGCGATCGACCCCTGGTCGCGACCGGAATATATGGATGGGCTGGTACCGGTCAGGAGAATCACGGAGCATGCGATTGTGAGGAGGAATATGACTCGCGCGACGAGCGATTCCGCGGCAAGCCAGCGGAAAAGGAGTATCGCGAGTGCGACAGACGCGGCGAGCGCAAGCGACATCACGACCGCGTGCGAAAAAACGCTCACTGCCGCTAAAGCGTATGTGGACCACAAAAAAACGACGAATCCGAGCGCGACGAGTGAATAGCGGACGGTGGCTTCGTGAAAGTCGGTGCCTTGTCTCATAATGAATCCAGTATATCCGAAAACGTCAGTCCTTTCAATTTGCAAAAGCGGGGTGCCGAAGGTAGAATGGGATATAAGGTACCGTCGCACGCAACGGTTCGTGTGCCGTTTCGACAGCAATCATCATGTTCCCATTCTCACTGCTTTCTTGGTATCTCGTGAAGGGCCCGCGGCTCCTGATTTTCGCGTGGAAAAACATCCTTCGGTACGTGGTCAGACGATTCAACTTCGCCGAATTGTCCTCGACGCTCATTTCTCCTTGGAAACGTGACATCTCTCCGAAAGACTGGGTCGGACTCGAGATCGGGAAGACGCTGAATCGGCTTCTCATGAACGTCTTTTCACGTGTCATGGGTCTCATCGTCCGTGTGGGCGTTCTGGCGTTCGGTGCCGCCGTCCTTTCGCTCGCCGCCGTCGTCGGGGTGCTTGCCGTTCCCGGTTGGTTTCTGGGCATTCCGATATTCCTTTGGTTTTCGGCGTCACTCGTCCTTTATGGAAGGCTTGGGACCGCCGAATCGATAGCGTTACTTGTCACGGCACCGTCGGTGCTCTTTCCGCTTTTCATCGTTCTCTTCCGCGGAAAGGAAATCGTGTTGCCGCTCGATCGCAAGGAACTCTTTTCGTCGGAATGGTTTCCGCGCATTTTGGCAAGGATCGGAGTTTCTTCCGACTCGTTCCGCCCGGAGGAATGGCTGAGCGATGAATCGCTCGGCAAACGGCTTGCGGAGCTGAATATCCCGAACGAGACGTTCGACGAGATAGTCGCCTACGAGACTCTGGCGGCGGAATTCCGCGCGAAGGAACATCAGCCGTTCCTCTGGGAGAATCTGCGCAAGACCGTTCCGATCGGTCGCGGCTGGCAATACGGGTTCACGGTCCATCTCGATAGGTACAGCATCGACCTTTCCAAGGGGGATCAGTCCGAATATTCGAAGTCGCATCTCTTCGGTCGGGACGACGAGTTCCGTCTCGCGACGCTGGTCATGCGGCGACCGGCGCAGAACAATATACTCTTGATCGGCGATCCCGGCATCGGAAAGAAAACGTTCGTGCATGCGCTCGCACGGAAGATACGCGAAGGGGATCATCCGGAATTCGGCCATCTGCGGCTGCTGCTGCTCGATCTCGGCGTGGCGATCGGAGACGCCGTCAATCGGGGTCTCGATCTCGATAACTTCATTCGGTCGCTCTTTTACGAGGCGGCAAATGCGGGGAACGTGGTTCTCGTCCTGGAGAACGTGGACGTGTTTTTCGGAGGTGAACCGGGCCGACCGAATCTCGCGCCCATATTTTCGGAATTTCTCGCCTCCCCGTCGTTCCGCGTCATCGGCACGATTGGAAACGGGCGGTATAATGCGTTGGCACATCGTGACGAGCAGGTGCTGAAATTTTTCGAGTCCGTCTATCTCCGTGAGCCGGATGCCGGCGATACGCTCCGCATCATGCTCAACGTGCTCGTTCCGACGGAACGATTCGAGCCCGTCTTCACCTGGAAGGCGCTTCAGTCCATCGTCGAACTTTCCGGTCAGTACGAATGGGATGTCCCATATCCCGAAAAGGCGTTGGATCTTATGCAAGAGACGTTCCTTCATTGGCAGGGCGAACCGGATGGTCCGTTCATAACGCCGGAAACGGTTTCGTCGTTCGTTACCATGAAGACCGGCGTTCCCGTCGGAGCGCTGGCCGAAGACGAGAAGGACCGACTGCTTCGGCTCGAGGAGGTTCTCCACAAGCGTGTCGTGGGCCAGTCGGAAGCGGTGCGTCAGGTTTCGGAGGCGCTTCGCCGTGCCCGGGCAGGTTTCGGGAACCCGAAGCGACCGCTCGGGTCGTTCCTGTTCCTCGGGCCGACCGGCGTCGGGAAGACCGAGACGGCCAAAGCCTTGGCGGAGGCGTATTTCGGCGACGAGGAACGTATGGTGCGTCTCGATATGAGCGAATACCAGGCCGCAGACGCCGTGGAACGGCTTATCGGCTCGAGTGCTTCCCGTGACGAAGGACGACTTACCGGCATTATGAAGGAACATCCGTTCTCCGTCGTGCTGCTCGATGAGATAGAGAAGGCGTATCCCAAGGCACTCGACCTGTTCCTGCAGGTGCTCGACGAAGGGTTCGTGACGGACGGATTCGGAAAGAAGATCAATTTCCGTAAGTCCATCATCATCGCCACGTCGAATGCGAGTTCCCTGCTCATCTCCGAATTACTCGGGCACGGGGAAACGCCGGAACAGGCCAGAAACGAGGTCATTACGGATATAGCCAAGAACGGTACGTTCCGGATGGAGTTCATGAACCGGTTCGACGGGATCATCTTCTTCAGTCCGTTGGACGACGGCGAACTCGGACAGGTCGTCTCCATAAAGCTGGAACGGCTGTCCGAGCGCATACACAAACAGAAGAACATCACCGTCACGTTCGCGCAGAACGTGCCGTCGGCGATCGTGCAAAAGGGATACGAACCGGTGTTCGGTGCGCGGTCGCTCAACCGATATATCGAGGACCATATCGAGGACGTGGTCGCGCGAAAGGTGATCTCGGGAGAGGTGTCCGGGGGAGGAACCCTTCTGATCGAAGAAGCCGACCTGGCCTGACGGTCGCGCGGACTTCCGTTTCATATGCTTCCTTCTTGAGAGGATTTTTATACGACTGTCGAACGGTTACATGTCTCACGATTCCGAAAAAAAGGTGAAAATTCTCATGGTCGCCCCGACCCCGTTTTTCGCGGACCGCGGAATGCATATCCGGATCTTCGAGGAGGCACGCGCCCTTGTCCGACGTGGACACGAGGTGAAGATCGCGACGTATCACAATGGGAACGATATCCCGGAGGACGAGAATCCCGGAATCGACGTACGTCGCATTCGCAGACTGCTGTTCTGGTACCGGAAGCTCGAGGCCGGACCCGATTGGCAGAAGCTGGTGCTCGATGTGCTCCTTATCAGGAAGACGTACACGCTTTCGCGGGAGTTCCGTCCGGATATCGTCCATGCGCACAATCACGAAGGCGTGGCCATCGCGTGGGTCGCCTTACTGCTGTTGCGACTGCATGGCCAGCGGCCGAAACTGCTTGCCGATTTTCAAGGAAGCCTGACCCGCGAGATGATCTCCCACGCCTATCTGCGGGGGAGTTGGCTTCGGGGTATATTCCGCGCGGTGGAGACGTGGATCAACGATATGAGCGATGCGGCCGTCGCGAGTTCGTGGTCGAGTGCGGAAGAGATTTCGGCCATCAGGAGGGGAGGAGCGGTGGAGACGGTTCTTGATGGCGCACGCGATCTGCCCGATCTTCCGGCCGACGACCGGAAACGTTTCAGGGAAAAATACGGAATCGGGGAGTACGCGATCGTCGCCGTCTACACCGGCGCCTTTATTCCGAACAAGGGAGTGGAGACGCTCGTGAAGGCCATTCCCGCCGCCCTTCGATCGGAGCCGGCGCTTCATTTCGTGCTGGCCGGGTTTCCAAGGAACCTTCTCGATCCTCTGCTATCGAAATACGGCGTCCGTGAGCGGGTCGCGGTCGTGAGTCCTCTCCCGTATTTTTCCATCGGGGATGTTCTGGGTATGAGCGATATCGCGATCGATCCGAAGCACGAGGATACCGGCCAGGCGAGCGGCAAGATGCTGCAGTACCTGGGTGCCGGACTGCCGGTCGTCTGTTTCGATACGCCGAACAATCGGAACTATCTTGGGGACGGCGGCACATATGCGGCAGAAAAGACTTCCGACTCGCTGGCCGAGGCGATCGTGACGCTTGCCCGGAATCGCGAGTCATGGGACCATATCGGACGGGCGAACCGGCTCCGGGCGGAAGGATTCACCTGGGACAAGACGGGAGAAAAACTCGAAGAGGTCTACGGATCCATGTTATGAAACTACTCCTGATAAAAATCGGAAAAGCCTGGCAGACCCTGAAACGTGAGGGACTGATTCACGGTATGAAACGGATCATACCCGCGGGACTCGCACTCTTCGGTCGCGTGAGGCCGGCGGACGTTCTTTTCGTTACCGGCGGAGTGGGGGACAGCGCCCGTTTTCGGACAAAGCACGTGGCAGAGGAACTCGGTTTGCGCAGTGTCACGTCGTCGGTGACCGTTCAGGATAATCCGCGACTTTCCACGTATGCGGACAAATTTTTCGTGTTCGTCTTTCATCGCGTCCTTTTTACCCCGTCGGTCGCGAAGCTTGTTACTGAGGTAAAAAAGCGAGGGAAAGAAATCATTTTCGAAACGGATGACCTCGTCTATGATCCGAAGTACCTCAAGCACATGGACTATTGGCGGGTGATGAACTCTCTCGAACGGAAACTGTATGAGAACGGCGTCGGAGGTGAAATCCTCGCAGACCCGTACGTGAAGGTAGCGACGACCTCGACCTCGTTTCTCGCCGGGAAGCTGCGCGAGAAGGGAAAGCGGGTATTCATCGTTCCGAACCGTATGCCGGTATCTGACGTGACGATCACCGATGAACTCTATCGGAAACGGGAGGAATGGACGCATTCCAGAACCGATGATGTCGTAACGATCGGGTATTTCAGCGGTGCGGCGGGTCATGATAAGGATTTCGCGACCATAACCGCCCCGTTACTTCGACTTCTCGGGAAACATCCGAATCTGCGGATGCTCATCGTCGGACCGCTCGTGCTCGACGATGCCTTCGCGACATACGCGGACCGCATCGACCGCATGCACTATGTCGAACGGAAGAAACACTTCGGGAACGTGGCATCCGTCGATATCAATATCGCGCCGCTTGAGATCGGCAACCCGTTCTGTGAGGGAAAATCGGAGCTGAAATTCTTCGAGGCCGGCATACTTGGGGTACCGACGGTCGCCGCGGCGACGCAGACGTTCCGCGAGGCTATTACCGACGGTACGGACGGATTCGTTGCCGCGAACGAAGGGGAGTGGGAGGAGAAGCTCGGGCGGCTTATCGCCGATGTCGATCTTCGTCGTCGAATCGGCGAACAGGCCCGAAAGACGGCGCTTGACCGGTATGTGACGACGAGCGCCGATGACACGGAGTATGTCGGATATCTGAAGGATGCGATCAAGCGCGGTCAAATGGGACCCTCGTCCGACAGCTTAAAAAAGTAGCCAGGTATCAATAAAACGATGTAGCAATGCAACCATTCAACAATGCGGTCATATGAACATTATTGTGACAGGTGGTGCCGGGTTTATCGGATCGGCCGTTTCCAAAGCCCTGATGGATCGTGGGGATACGCCGATCATCGTGGACAATTTCAACGACTATTACGATCCGAAACTCAAGCGGGATCGGATTTCGGTTTTTCTCGGCGACTATTCCGGGAAATTCCGGCTGTATGAGGGCGATATCCGTGACAAGGCGTTCATGGACGAAGTATTCGAGACGGAAAAACCTGAAAAGATCGTTCATCTGGCGGCGATGGCGGGTGTCCGGTACTCGCTTGAGCGTCCCGAATTGTATACGGACGTGAACGTCATGGGGACGCTCAACATTTTCGAATGCGCCAGGAAATACGGCACGAAGCACCTCATATACGCTTCCTCGTCGTCAGTATACGGACAGAATGCCAAGGTGCCGTTTTCGGAATCCGATCCCGTGGAACATCCGGTTTCGGTCTATGCCGCCACGAAAAAGGCGACCGAACTGCTCGCCGACGTCTACGCGCACGTGTATGGAATCAAGACGACCGGTCTCCGGTTCTTCACGGTCTATGGTCCGTGGGGAAGACCCGATATGGGCGTGTTCAAATTCGTTGCGAACATTGTCGAGGGGAAGCCGATCGACCTCTTCAACGGGGGTGATATGCGGCGCAACTTCACCTATATCGACGATATCGTTTCGGGAACGCTCGTGACATTGGATGCCGATCTGCCGCCGGGAAGCGTCATGAACATCGGCGGTGATCGGGATGAGGCGCTCACGGACTATATCGCGGCCGTTGAAAAGCATTCGGGAAAGAAGGCGGAAGCCCGCATGCTTCCGATGCAACAGGGCGACGTGACCCGGACCGTCGCGGACATTTCCAAACTTCGCGGACTGGGGTGGGAGCCGACGACCCGTATCGATGACGGCATCGCGAAGTTCGTCGCGTGGTATCGCGAGTATTATTCCGCCTGACCGGTTTCCGTGAAGCGTCGAGTCATGGTATGATATTCCGTGAAGTGTCCGCGTTTATCGTGGAAAACCGAAAAATGAACATCCAAACCTGTCGTATGATCCGATCGAAAGCGTTTCGAATCGCCATGGTCGTCCTGTTATCGGTTCTGGCATTCTCGTTTCTTCCCGATTCCGTCAGCGCGACGGGCCTGGTACCCTGCGGAGACGCGTCGACCCCATGCACCCTCTGCCATTTCATCACCGGCATCGCCAACATCATCACGCGTATCCGCGACGTGATGTTTTTCATCGGTCTTGCGATCATCACGGCGATGGGAATTGTCTATATCGTTTCCGGCGGAAACCCTAAACTTATCGAGACCGCCAAGAACGGCATAAAGAACACGCTGATCGGCATCATATTCATTCTCTTCGCCTGGTTCATCGTGAACATGGTCATGTTCTATATCTTCAGCGCGTGGGATGATTTGGGGGTGGGCGTACAATTGAGGGGTGTGGACGGATATGAGTTCGAATGTAATGCGACATCGAGGAGTGGACAGATGGTCGCCAACCCCGGAGCCACGACCGTTTCCCCATCTACTTCCCTGACTCCGGTCGGCACCACCGCGAAATGCAGCGATATTAACGCGGCGCTTAAGAGCGAACTTGCCGCAGCGGGAAGCGGTGTGCCGGAGGGGCTTTTGGCTGCGTTCATGAAACGCGAATGTGCTGCCGCAATGACCAATCCGACCGCGTGCGGAAGCGACAACTCGTACGGTGCGGGAGGGGCGATGCAGTTTTTGGCGAGCACATGGGCCGACTATGGCTGTACGGGAAGCAGGTTCGTTCGCAGTGACGCCCTCAAATGTGCCGCGAAAAAAATAAGCAGGGACAGCGGTGGCGATTACAGCGACGCCGGCATCACGAAGGCCGCCAGGGCGTATTGCGGGAGTTGTACCAACGTGAATGCCTGCGGGGGAAATTACTGTTCGGGGATCATCGCGAATTATAATGTCTATAAGACGTGTCCATAGCAGACGCTTATGAAAAACGGTACTGCATCAATATCCCGGCTCTCAGTCGCGACCGTCGTGATGGTGTTCGGTTTGACATGGAGTCACCATGCCTTCGCGACGGATGTCGCGTGTGATTATTTCGGTTTTCCTTTCGTATCGGGAGATTCGGCTCGGATAACCTTCTTTGATTGCGAAACCGGGCAGCTCCGTGTCTATGACGCGAACGGAACGTCCGTCGTCCCGTTGGAGAGCGAGAAGAATCTTGGTGGTTTTGTCCATAAGTTGAACTGGTCCCCGGACGGGAATCGCGCGCTTATTTTGGCCGAGAACGTTTCCGCTGCCAAGCAGGAACTGATGTTCCGTACGTCGGATCGCGAGCTGAATTCCCTGAATTGGTGGCTGTATGACGTGCGGACTGATCGTGCGGAGCTGCTCGACGGACACGTGATCGATGCGGGGTGGGTATCGGCGGATCGGATCATATATGACTGGGACAATTCGAAACTCTCGGTATCGGATATCGCCGATCTCGGCAAATTCGAGAAGATCGCGGATATTCCCGATTCCTATATAAGGACGCCGGACGATGGACTCTCTCCGGTCTCGAGCGGTTCGGCGGTCGTTTTTCCGATGAAAAAGGGCCTATTTTCCGTCAGTGACGGTGGACATCGCGCGACATTCATTCCGGTCGACGGTTCCATCATGCGCATCGTCGCGAACCCGTTTACTCCCGATGATTATACGGTTTGGACGGATTCCGGAATGTTCCGTCTCAATTCGGCATCGGGATCGTTCCGTCGAATCGATTCCGGGTTGACCGTACGGGATATCGTCTATTATGCTCCTGATACTCTGGCATTGTTGGTCGGGAATGGAACGGTATACGTTCATGACATGACTTCCGGAAAGGAGGATGTCTTGATGAACGTTACGGGCAGCGTCGGGAAGATATTTTCTATCGCGCGTGAACGGGAAATCCTATTCACATCCGGATCCGAGGTATTCAAAAAGGTGGGGACGGAATCGGCAGTCAGTCTACGTGGAATCGGTCCGGAAACGGATACTCCAGATGGCGCGGTTTCGGAGCTTTCGGGGGTTGCCGTCGATCCGTATGCGAGCATTGGCGGTGTGCCCGGCTTGGTCGGAATCGTCATTCTTGCCATAATTATGATCGGCGTTCTTGTTGTCGTCATGATCCGTCGGAGAAGGCAGGCATAGGGGGCGGCGGACGCCGTCACAATAAAGGAAAAGAAAAGGAAAAGACGCTCCGTGTTTTATGCCCGGAGCGCCTTTTTTCCACCTTCAATTGCGTGGCAGTTGCCTCTGCAGACGATCCTGAACGGCCTCCGGCAGATTTTCCTGATTGACAACGTCAAGCGTCGTCTTCAGGGAGCCGCGAACGAACATCGCCTTTTGCAGGAGCACCTTTCCGTTGCCGGCGGGCCATGCGATGAAGATGATGTCGCTGTTCCCGGATCCGCCGTACTTCATGAGCCGTACGATCATGTCTTCGGGCACCGGTGACGTTCCGGCGAAAAAATTGACGACCTTAGACGTTCTTTGCTTGAACGCCTCGATCGACTCGCCGATGAATTGCTGCTCAAAGCGTTGCAGTAAACTTGGATTTTGACTGGTCCAGACGCGTTGCCGGGTCTGGATTGTGGTATGACGGTCTTTCGGTCCTGCGTAGACGGACTGAGCCGCGCCGGCCAGCAAAAGGAGCGCGATGATGAAGTGTTTCACTTCAACCTCCGTGTTAAAGTTCACTAGATATGTTACCCGCCTTCATTATACAGCCATTACCAGCTTCGACAAAGCATTTTTTTAAGACATCGACAATGACTTTTAATTTTGAAAGAAAATGAGCTGTACGGGCATGTTGTCATAGATATTGGTGGCATTGGTTTTCGCATGCGCGTTGCGACGTAGGCATTTCCATGATAGCCTTGCTTTATGAGACAGCACGAGAATTATCGCGAGCTCATCTGGATGCTCGCCAAGACCGATTTCAAGCTCCGATATCAGGGCTCGTTTTTGGGCTATATCTGGGCATTGCTCAAACCGCTCCTCACGTTCGCGATCCTCAACTTCGTCTTCTCGTCGATATTTGCCCAACGCGGTCAGGGGATGGAACACTATTCCCTACAGCTCCTCGTCGGTATACTCATGTTCAACTTCTTTTCGGAGGGAACGAGCGCCGGCATGCAGTCGCTCGTAGGCAAGTCCCAGCTCGTGACCAAGATTTACATACCGCGCTGGACGATCGTCATGGCGTCGACGCTCAATGCCGCGATGATATATGTTATGAACCTGGTCGTCGTGGTCGCGTTCTTCGCCTGGAACCTGTTCCTGCCGTCCATCGGGTCGATAGCGCTCTTCATGCTGTACTCCGTGCTGATCTATGTCATCGTCCTTTCGTTCGCGCTTCTCTCGGCCCCGCTCTATGTGAGGTTCCGTGACCTGTCCATGATCTGGGAGGTGCTCTTGCAGATCCTGTTCTATGCGACCCCGGTTTTCTACTCGCTCCAGTTGATGCCGGTTTGGGTCCAGCAGATTCTTCTGTTGAATCCGATCGCGTTCATCATCCACTTTTCCAAAGAGTCGCTCATCAACGCGCACTTTCCCGATCCTTGGCAGAACGTCCTGTTTTTTGTCGCGGTAGGCATGTTCTTCTGCATCGGGCTGTTTTCCTATCGACGTCTTGCACCACGCGTCGCCGAGGAGATGTAATCGTGTTTCGGATATCTTGACCGTTGACTTTTTGCTGGAATCAGTATATGGTTCCGGCGTATTCATTTTCGTTTTGTTCGTCAACAATTTAACCGACAGAGACATGGATAAGATCGAGTATATCATCGGCCGCTATCCCTACGTGCTTTCGGCCTTAGGGGAGCTTGTGCCACTGTTCGTCCGTCGGGGACAGGATATGCCGAATCCTGTCCATATCGATACGTCGGCGTATGACGAAAGCCTGGTACGCGAAGTGAAGGGCATGAACGCTGAACGTCTGGCGGAAATGGGTGCCGAACGGAAAGCAAAGTGCCTGAGAAGGATGTATGGTCTTCGGGGCGGGATAGTCGCGATCAAGGTCGTCGTTTCCCTCGGCGAGACGATTCTTACGGCTCATTCGTTCGGAAAGGTTCTTGAACCTGCGGAGGGGGATCGGTCGAAGCGAGGCATATGGGTGCCACCGCCGATTTCCGGTGCAATGGCTACCTGTCACATCACCGTTTGTTTTTCAAGGAATCCGACCGAGCCGACCGTATTCGCTCCGGTAAGGAGGATTGACGTGCCGTTCAAGCTGAGAACCGACGATGAGCTGAAGGAGATTATCTCGAGAGGCTTCCGTATACCGAAGATCAACCCTTACAGCACGTTCCTCATCGAATTGGCGCAGTACCCGGTCCATATACGATTCTATCTCGAGCAGGGCATCGTCGATTCGTTCAGGTACCTCTTGTCGTAGTCGTTCCGTCACGTGTTTGTGAACGGAAGTTGAACAGCGGGTACCGTTCATACGGTTGTAAACAAAAAGGGCTCTCCGAAAAGCGGGTCCTTTTTGCATTCTTCGGGCGGGTATTCCGGCTATATCATGACCGTACCATTGACTTTCCGCCATTTCTGCCCTATGGTTTTTGGGTTAGTCTTTTCGTCAAACAGTCATTTAAAATTGAAGGAGGGTACGCCCTTGAAGAAACAAATCTATTTTGGACCGAACTATCTCGTTCTGAGTCATTCCTTGTCACCGGTTGCTGACCTCAGGGGAATCATCGGGCCGATCAACGTCGGCATGAACGATCTGAAACCCGTTCCGGATCTCGACGAGGACCCGAATGCGGTTACGCAGCGCGTTGCCAGTGAGATTGCGGAACGGGTCGAAAATCGCCTCGGCTGTGAGAGCGGAAGCATCTTGTCCGTCTCTATCATGCCTTTCTATTTCAGCAGACCGATGCGGGATTTTCCAAATTCCGAAGCCGCGGCGTGGGCCTCATTCCGGATCATGTCGAAATCCAACGCTAAGTCGAGTATCGTTGTAGCGACGACGAGCAGAATCTGGAGTGCAGCCTATTGTGCAGTAACGGAACATCAAGTTCTGACAATCCCCATGAAACTGGAGCCGCACGATGACGAAGGATATTATACCCGGTTCATGGACAGGTCGGGATATGAAGAGGCGTATCCATGGTTCGGAAGGAACGTCAGCCCGTACTTTCTTCGCATGGCAGAGCTGTTCACGGATGAGACCTGGCAGGCAGCATGCCCGCGCATCTGCACCGAAATCGCCCGAAGAGCGTGCCGGCTCATGATCGCGTGAGCGTTCAAGTTGATGAAGAGAAAAAAGACCTGCGGAAAACGGGGTCTTTTTTCAATCGTACGGATGTGTCCCCCTGTATGATTGCGGAGTGCGCATGCTGCGCGATGATCCGCACTTGTTCCGTCGGTACATTTCCGAGGGAAGTGGTGACCGGAACGAATATGTCAGTCGATCGCAACTGTTTCTGAGAACGGAGCTTACGAAAGCCGGAAAGCTGAAGTGATACCATTTCTAAGAAACCAGTTCCCCTTGTCTCCGCGAGGATTTGCGTCTTCGGAAATCCGTGGCGGTCCAGGTCCGCGCTATAAATCCTGGATTGCCACCCCGGTATGCGCGGGGCAGGCTGCCCGAGTACGGACTCGCAAAGGCATCTGTAGAGGGAATATATTATTTAGAATGGTATGACGGAACGTTCATACAAAAAAGCCCGAGGTCAACCCTAGGGCTTTTTCGCTACTCATCGGATATTTCCTAGAACCACTTCTTCGCCTTGAAGATGAAAATCGTGGCGAGCGAGATGATGAACATGATTCCCGAGTGTATCCAGAAAGCATGCGGGCTGGTTCCGAAGGGGATATTCGCGCTCATCGCGAGCATGTTCGAATACGCGGACATGGGAAGCAGGATGGCCGAAAAAATCGTGAGAACCTTCATTGTCATGTCGAGCTTGTTTGAGAGCAGCGAGTTGTTCGTATCTTCGAGCGCCTCGATGGTCTCCTTGGTGCTCTCGAGGATGTTCCAGATACGGATATTCGTACCGATCAGGTCCTGGAAATAGATTTTTAAGTCGTCCGGGATGAACGGGTGGTCCTTTTGCGAGAGCGAGTCAAGGATGGAACGCTGCGGCTTGAGCGTACGTCTGAAGTTGAGGATGTCGCGCTTCACGACGGAAATCTCGAGTACCATCTCTTTCTCGTGCTCCGAGAAGACCTGCGTCTCGATGTAGTCCAGGTTCTCGGAGATGTGATGCAGCTTCGGGAAACATGAGTTGAGCAGGATATCGAGGATATGGTACAGCAGGTGCGCCGGAGTCTTCGCGAAATAGGTCCGCTGGCTTCCCTTGCTCTTGCTCAGCTTGTCGAAAAACTCGCGGATCTGATAGATGTCGTGCTTGTGCGAGGTGATGAGGTAGTCTTTAGTCAGGATGATGTCGAGCTCGCCTGGAAACGTGGTGCGGAGCGCCGTATCGAAGAGCGGAGTATGTACGGAAAGGAAAAGACAGTTCTCGTACTGCACGGCTTTCGGCTGATAGGTCGGGGTCATCAGCTCCTCGATCGCGAGGGGATGGATGTTGAAGTTTTCCTGCAGGTACGTGATGTCGCTCCGCTGAGGATCAAGAAAGTCTATCCACGTGAACTTCCCGGATTTGATGATATTCATAGTCCGTTTCGATGTTGCTTTTGTTTCAGTATATCAGATGGATCGTTTACAGCCAAAGTTATCGGGTGTACGATTGGTAAACTTCATATATAGGCTTTCAATCACATTAGAAAGTGGCGTCGCCCGCAATCGCGACCCTTTCTCCCTTTCAAAAAGGGAGTACCGATTCCGCGAGGGGAGGGATTTGTTTGTAACAAGTACTCGATGATTGTATGAAAAGATTGATCTTAATCATCATCCGGCTCTATCAGAAAACGCTCTCGCTCGATCATGGGATCCTAGGCAAGATCGTTCCCGGTGGCGCGTGCCGATTCCATCCTACCTGCTCCGAATATACCTACCAGGCGATCGACCGATTTGGCCTGTTTCGAGGCGGTTGGCTTGGACTTCAACGATTATCGCGCTGTCATCCCGGGAATCCCGGCGGGTACGATCCCGTGCCGAAGGAATAACGCACAAAAAATCGAAGAGCCCTCATCAAAATGGGGCTCTTTCGTTTGTTGGAGCGGAAGGTTATCGTTCCCTCTGTCTCCGCGAGGATTTACGTCTTCGGAAATCTGTGGCGGTCCAGGTCTGTACTATAAATCCTGGATTGCCACGCCCGAATACGGGCTCGCAAAGACATCTGCATAGGGAATGTATTACGTAGAAATGGTATTACAACCTCGTTGCGATCGCTTCTGCAACCTCTTCCTGTGTGGGGGCGTGTTTCTTCACACCCGGATTCTTGTCGCATCCGGGCGAAACCATCGGAGGTGCGCCGGTACCGAGCGGTTTTGCAGGAATAATGCGCGGATGCTCGTTTTATGGAAATGAAGCGTGGCGTTGTCAAGATGGCATAACGGGCATGGAAACGTCCGAAGATAAGTCCATAAGAACCGACATTAAAAAAGCAAGGGACCCCATATCTATTAGAAGATAGGGGTCCGTTGCGGGCGTTGCCGATTGGTGTGCTTCAGCCTTGGCCGTTCGATTTTATGAAGTCGAAGATGTTGAACGGCTGGTCATTTGAATTTTCCATGTCGTCGCGCATGTCGATGATAGTGAAACCCGGGAGCATCGATTTGAGCATGTCGCCGATGTGTGGGCTGTCGTGGCCCGTACTCATGCCCATGTTGAAGGGGTTGCGTGCTATGGCCGGACGTTTTATGACGACAAGTGTGCAGTCGTCTTTGCGCAGGCCGATGAACGCCTTCTCGAGAGCTGTGTTGAGATAGTCCTTTCCCTCGTTCTGCGTCATGAAGGACGCCGCTGAGCAGGCACCGATGCCACCTTCGAGAAATGCCAGTCGCTGCTGGTTGAAGATGGTACCAGCATCGGTTTTCGATTTGTGTCGCTCGATCAGTTTTGCGGCCGCGATTTCAAAAGGTTTGGCTCTTCTCGCTGCGAAGTAACCATGTTGTTCGACGTAGTCTGGGCTTAACGGAGTGCTGTCTGCCGGAATCTGGTTCGCAGACTCGATGAGGAATTCGGAGAGAAACGTATGCTCCGCTCCGATGAGGACCGGTAACCTTTCAGCGAGATTCCTCGCTTCGGCCCGTTTTTCTTCGGCTGTCTGGCTTGTTGCCTTGGCGGTGTTCGGAATCGACTTTTTTGCCATGGTAAACGAAATCTTGTTGTTAATTGAAATACGGCACTGGTAGGAGATCAGGTGGCTCCGAATGCCTCTTTGATGCTAAGATAAGCGCAGAAACGCGCTTTTTTTGTTTCGAAAAGTAAAAACGACCGTTTTTGAAGAAACATATGCCCAA
>CAINXS010000044.1 GCA_903854995.1 Candidatus Moraniibacteriota bacterium
CCGGCGGATAGCCAGCTTCGGTGAGGGTCTCGAAGCCGATCTTGATCAGCTCGGCGGAACCGCCGCACAAGACGGCCTGCTCGCCGAAGAGATCGGTTTCGGTCTCGTCCTTGAAGTTGGTCTCGATGACGCCGGCCCTGGTGCCGCCGATGCCTTTGGCCCATGCCAGGGCCTGTTCCAGGGCGTCGCCGTCCACATCCTGATGCACTGCAACGAGACACGGCACGCCGGTTCCCTCGACGAAAGTCCTGCGCACGAGGTGACCAGGACCTTTTGGGGCAATCATGATCACATTCACGAACTCCGGCGGAACAATCTGCTTGTAGTGGATGTTGAAGCCGTGACCGAAGGCAATCGTATCACCTGGTGCCAGATTCGGTTCGATTTCAGCTTCATAGACGGCCTTCTGATGCTGGTCCGGCAGGAGCACCATGATGATGTCTGCCCACCCGACCACTTCGGCGATCGTTCCGACCCGCAGACCGGCTGCTCGGGCCTTGGCACATGATTCGCTGTCCGGACGGAGTCCTACGCGGACATTCATACCGCCGTCCATGAGATTCAGTGCATGTGCGTGGCCCTGGCTTCCGTAGCCGAGAACGGCGATGTTTTTGTCCCGCAGCACCGCGAGATTGGCATTCTGCTCGTAATAAACGTTCATGATAGTCATCCTTGATTGTTAATGAAGAAAAGACATACCCCACTTCGGGTATCCGATATATTGATAACCCGTTTTATATATTTTGTCAACGTCGCTCAGTATGTTTCCATTCGCAACACCATTCAATGAAAACAGAAGCCCCGAAGAAACCGAAGTAAACGCAAAAAGCCACCCATAGAGTGGGCTTACATCGTCGGCTCCGGCGACAGGATTTTCTCTCGCCTCTCAGTGCGCCGTCGCGCCCCTCGGGCTGGGCACCGCCTCACGCTTTTGCCTGCTGGCAAAAGACGCTCCGGCGTTCTCATCCTGACGGAAGCCGAATCGTCGGCTTCCTCCGCCTACGCAAAACGAAAACCGCCCTTTCGGGCGGTTTTCGTTTTGCTCCGGGGACTGGACGCTATTAGAACCTGTTTGATAACAGCCGCAAAGTAGCGCGCCATGTCACGAGTTATTCACCAGATTTTTCCTCGGACTCCAAATCGGGGTCATACAAAACTGTAATCTCTCCCTTCGTGTGTTCCGTTCTTCCATCCTTCTCAACAACAAACTCCGTTGGAATGCTACCTACCACTTCTTCCGTCGGATTCCCCGGAGTTTCCTCCTTTTTAGCTTTCGGTTTAAACATCTCGAACATACATCTGACTTAACTTATTATGTCTTCATTTTACAACAAGTTCGAATCCCATTCCAGGTAACAAAAAACAAGGCTTGTATAAGCCTCGTTTTACTTGCTCCGGCGGCAGGATTCGAACCTGCGACCAAGGGATTACATGTTTTCCTCCTGTTTCCAGGACGCATGGACTATATCATCTCCATCGCACGAATGCATTAGGAGTGAGGCGCTTCGACCCCTTGCAGGGCCTACTCCCTTGCGGGATAGTCTCTGAACCTTCCTTCGCCAGGCTTCGGCATGACTATGCCTTCCACCCGTTAAAGGATTGGCTGCTGATCACCATAGTCGGGCTGAACCGACCGTAGGCTTCCAGTCACCGACTTCTTTGAATATTCAAAGTCGTCGGGATCCCGTTTTATCGGGACAATTCACCTCATTCATCACTCCCGGATTTCTCCGAAAGGCTGCGTAATTTCTCATGCTCCTCTCTGTGGCAATTCGCGCACATCAGGACGCACTTTTCAATCTCTTTCTCGATTCTGGCCCAACTTCTCGTCAGACCATCCTGAGAAATACTGACATCTTTCCTTCCATCGGTATGATGGAATTCGAGCGCGCCCAAACAGCGATCATAACCGCAGCGGGAACATTTTCCGCCCTTGTATCCGATTGCACGCAACCGCATCGCCTTACGGCGCTTCGCGACGGCACGCTTCAGATACTCTGGACGGTCAGCATAGGTTCTCTTGTCTGGCATACATGTTTCAGTATACCACGCATGTTTCCACAGTCCCCTGCTCTACCGCTGAGCTACACCGGAATCTGATTTTCAAGCGAACTTGAAACAGAGACAGTATAACCAAACCCTCCCATATTGGCAAGAATCCGCCCTTCCGGACGGATTCTTGCGTTCTTTCCTGATTCCTTATTCCCTATTCCTGATTCAGCCCCCCCACATTCCGACTTGATAGATAGACTTTATGGGCTTTTAACCCCGTAAAGCCTCGCGGACTCCGCTGCTGGGTATGCTTTCGACTCGCCTAGTAGTGTCGCAACTTCTTGACGTTGTCGTGCTCGCGGATCTTCTCGAGCGCTTTGGCCTCGATCTGTCGGATGCGCTCGCGGGTGACGCCGAACTCCTGACCGACCTCCTCGAGCGTATGGGTCACACCGTCCTCGAGACCGAACCGGATCCGAAGGATCTTCTGCTCGCGAGGAGTCAGCTCGCCCAAGATGTCGGCGATATGCTCTTTCAGGAGCTTACGTGCTGCGGACTGGTTCGGCATGACGGTTTCGGTGTCCTCGATGAAATCGCCCAGCACCGAATCATCGTCGCTGTCCCCGATGGACGTCTCGAGGGAGACGGTCTCCTGCGAGATTTTCTGTATATGCCGGACCTTGTCCACCTCCATACCCATTTCCGCGGCGATCTCCTCCGGAAGCGGCTCACGGCCGAGATCCTGAACCAGTCGTCGGGTCACCTGCAGATATTTGTTGATCGTCTCCACCATGTGAACCGGGATACGGATGGTGCGTGACTGGTCCGCGAGCGCGCGGGTGATGGCCTGACGGATCCACCAGGTGGCATAGGTCGAGAACTTATACCCCTTGCGATAATCGAATTTCTCGACGGCGCGAAACAATCCCATATTCCCCTCCTGAATGAGATCGAGAAGGGAGAGATTGTGTGAACGGCCGACGTATTTCTTCGCTATCGAGACCACCAGCCGAAGGTTCGCCTCGGTCAGCTTCTGCTTGGACGCGATATCGCCCTTTTCGATATTCTTGGCAAGACGCACTTCTTCCTCGGCGTTCAGAAGCGCGACACGACCGATTTCCCGAAGATACATCTGCACGAGATCGGACGTATCGTCTTCACCGTCCACCGGCTGAGGGCGCTCCTGGGATTTCTTCTTCGGCGCCTTTTCCTTGACGGTCTCGAAGGTCTCGGCGATCTGGTCGGTCTCCACCTTGAGCATCTCGTCGGACGTGACCACGCGGACGCCGGCATCCTCGAGGCTTCCATACAGGCGCTCCAGGGCGTCGAGATCCATCTCCACGTCCGGGAGGATATGGATGATCTCATCTTCCGTCACGAATCCGCGCTGCTTGCCGCGGTTCACGATTTCCTCAAACGCGTCGTTCTTCTCTTCCTTCTTGACCTCGGCCTTCGTTTTCTTCAGTTCCGGCTTCGGAGCGGACACTTTCTTTTTTGGCGCTGCCTTCGCCTGCTTCGACGGAAGTTTCTTCAGTGCCGCTTTCTTTGGCGTAGCCTTCTTCGGAACGGACTTGGCGATGACTTTCTTGATCGGTGCTTTTTTCACGGTCTTTTTCGGTATCGATGTTACTTTTTTCGCTGGAACCTTCTTCGAAACAACCTTTTTCACCGGCTTTTTCATTGCCGCTTTGCTAGAAGACGTCTTTTTTACGGGCTTCTTCGGGACTGCCTTTTTCACAGTCTTTTTCGAACCCTTTTTTACCGGCTTTTTTACGGGCTTCTTCTTGACACTCATACGGTTTTGATAGTATTCAAAAACGAAAGGAAACACGAAGGGTCGCCGAAGCGACAGTAATCATAAAATAGCTTTATTCAGGCGAAAAGTCAATTTTCCCGCGAAAGTTCCGCGAAGCGTTCGAGAAGCTTTTTTTCGAGAGCGCGGTCACCGTCCGCACGAGCGGCCCCGATAGCCTTTACGATACGCTGCAATTCTTCCTTGCGGAATTCCTCAGAGAGCTGACCAAGCAGTTCGGAAAAGACGACTTCTTTCCGCTTGTCCTGCTCATCCTCTCCCCGCTCCCCGGCAAGAAGTTCCTCGGCATCGAACAACAACCTGGCCAGGCGACGTTTCGCCGCTTCGTCTTCCGAAACCGGAAACAGGTCATCCGGTGACGCCGAACGGATCAGCAGAAAGAGCGGGTCACTGGAAAGAGCCTCTTCAACCCTCCCCGAAATGCGCGAATCCTTGCGGAACACCGGCTCAAGCAGCATAAGCCCGAGAATCCGGTCGCACAAAACGTCTGAACGGGTCAGAAACACGTCTCCACGCTCCCCGGACGACTTCGCCTTGGGCATTTCGGGAACAGACTCGCGCGGAGTCACCTCGGCGGCCCGTAACGTCACGAGAAGTGAACGCTCCTCGACCCCGATCGCATCGGCAAGCTCACGCTGCCAAAAATCCCGGTCTATGCGATTCGTCATCGCCGCCAGGAGCGGAGCATACCCCTCCGCCACGGAACGCTTTCCGTCCGGAATCCTGACGTCGTTCGCCTCGACTGCCCGGTCCAGAAAATATTTCGCTGCCGGAGTGGATCGGATCACCGCCTGTCGCAGCGCCTCAGAATCTTCGAGCGCCGCATCGGCCGCATCCTTCCCCTCTGGCAATAGTACGACGGACACGGACATTTCCTTTCCCAGAGAAAGCAGGGCGCTCTTCCATGCGGCGGCCTGTCCGGCTCCGTCCATATCGAAAAACAAACGTATTTCCCTTCCGTATCGCTTGAGAATATCCAGTTGTTCGCCGGTAAGCGCGGTACCCGATGCCGCGATAGCGTTTTTTATCCCGGCCTGATGGCACGCGATCACATCCATCTGCCCCTCGACCAAAACCGATACGCCCTCCGCCTTGATCGCCTGTTTCGCCTGATAGAGACCGTACAGGACACGACCCTTGTGATAGACGGGCGTTTCCGGCGTATTGATATACTTCGCCTGGCTCTCGTCCCCTCCCGGGGCTACGCGTGCGGAATATCCGATGACACGTCCGACCACGTCGGATATCGGGAACATGATCCGGTCGCGGAAACGGTCATAGTATCCCGTCCGACCGTCCTTTGCGATGACGAGCCCGGCACGTTCGAGCTCTTCCGGGCGATACCCCCTGGAAACCAGAAAATCATGCAGATGCCGCCACCCCGAAAGCGAATAGCCCACCCGAAAAGTCTTTATGCTTTCATCCGAGAGCCCGCGCTTTCGCAGGTACGGAAGCGCCGTCTTCGCGCCCTCGCCTTCCCAGAGCTGCTTTTCGAAAAACTTCGTGGAAAGCTCCAAGATTTCCCTCGTCCTGTCCGGCTCCTCGACGCCGTCTTTCGAAAATATCGACGATTTCCGATATGCCGGAACCTCGACTCCGGCGCGTTCCGCCAAGAGCTTGAGCGCTTCTCGGAATTCGATACCCTCGATTTCCTCGACAAACGAGAATATGTCCCCGCCTTTCCCGCATCCGAAGCAATGAAAAGCCTGCCGTTCCTCGTTCACGGTGAAGGACGGCGTCTTTTCATTGTGGAACGGACAGCAGGCTTTCCAGTATGCGCCTGCCTTCGTCAGCCGGAGATACGATCCGACCACGTCCACGATATTGAGTTTCGACTTGATTTCCGGAACGATGGAATCCATTGTCTCTGGGCATTACCCTGTTAATCCCCTATTTTCGCCCTTTCTTTCGACGTTCCCCGTCCACATCGCGCACGATGCGTCGCATGGACAGGATGCCGGCCAGGAACAGGACCGAAAAGAGCGTTCGGAGCGCATGAGAGGCAAAGACCGCTATCTCCCTGGTCTCCGGAACATACCAGAGATCGAAAATTTCCGCCAGAAGGAAGCAGATTATGCCGCCGAAATACACCCGATACGAAACAATGTGCACAATCGATCGGCAATCCGCATTGACGCTTATCGAACGTTTATTTTCCGAACACGACGACGACAGGAGTTACCGACGTCTCGCTGTTTTTCAGATCGGCGGCTTTCACGCTGACAGAGGGATATTTCACGGAAAGCGTTTTTCTCACCGCCTCGGCGGCCTCTTCATTCCCCTCTTTCCGATACACGACCAACCCAGAATAGTCACCAGAAGAGTTGCCCGTCGTCGTGCTCGAAAACCCATCGGACTTCAAGATGTCGGCGATAATCGCCGCGGAACCTTTCGGGGCACCTCCATTGAGTACGGATATGGCAACCGAGTCTTTTTTGAAAGACGCGTCCTCGATCTTTTTTTCAGTTATGGGCGCCTCTTCCGCTTTTGATGTCTCCTTCGCGTCTGTGGGAGTCCGATTCTCGTTCGCGATAGACGCTATCGAGGCGCCTTCCGTCGCATCCGAGCCTGCCATGCGATACGCGATATACACGAAAAAAGCCGCGACGCCGACAACAAGGACGGCCACCGAGAACATGACGGTCTTCCCGAGCAAGTCATCCCGTCGGCTTTCCCGATACATACCCGGTTTCGATACGGTGTTTCGTGTATCCGCCGCAATCTGTTCCTCACCCTTTTTCATATGATTCCGTACGACGTTTATTCGTCCTTGAACCTTCTCCATGCGATGGCGAGCAATGCGAGCAATGCCGCCCCGGAAACGACGACCCGCAACCGATCATCCATATCCGACCAGTATCGCAGAGAACCGAAAATGAGCGCGATCACACCGCCCAGGGACAATCCCGAGGAAACCGTTCGGGCGGCCGCAAGAAAAGGACTGCCAAACAACAATGCCGCGCCGGCAATGACGAAAACGATGAACAGGTTTCGATTATAGAGCGAATTCGCCTTCTCGAAATCCTTCGAACAGGTGAACTGTTCGTTACAGTACGCCGAACCGGACCCCCTTCCCTCCAAAACGGGCCCCGATGTCCCCGATTCATTCCACTGCCCACCGATCGAAAGACAGGCTTCCTGATCCGGAACGGGTTTGACCACCTGCGACTCAGGGCAGAAATCGGTATACGTCGGTTCCAGATAGAATACGCGCACCAGGTACGCAAGAAAGACATTTATGAGTATCGCTATCCCGATAACGACCGCGACGCGCACCAACGCGGCGCTTCCCGAGGAAACTCCCGGACTTTTCTTTTCGTTCGTTCCGTTCTGCATATTCGTGATAACGATACGTCAAGTATACCACAAACGATGCAAGTAAAAAAAATCGGATGCCGGTCGGGCATCCGAAATGGTTCGTCATGATATCGAGTCGCGTTTCCGCGGCTGTATCGTCCCCGGATTGTGTTCCGGCGGAGCATACACGGTATGAAGCTTCATCATGGCATCGGTCGATGAGTTGATGATGTTGTGCCGCATTCCCGCGGGAACGATGACTACGTCACCCACTTTGACGTCATGTGGGACGCCATCGAGAACCGCCTTTCCCTCACCCGCCTCAAAATGAAGAAGTTGATCGTGATCCGCGTGAATCTCCTCCCCGATCTCTTCTCCAGGCTCGAGAGACATGACCACGAGCTGCATTTTCGGACCGGAATAGAGAACTTCGCGATAATTGACATTGCCAAGCGTCTTATCGGCGATATTTCCCAAAAAATATGTCATATGGTTTCGGAACGGATTATTGATTCAGTATACCATGCCCTTCAACACCGATTTTCGACCGTCTCCAGCCAGGACTTGCCTTTTCCGCGCCTTTACGCTATAATGGCCCTGTAAGTTTTCTTTTTGGTTTTTCCCACCCGGCTTGCCGGTAAGGGAGCGCGTTAAGGCCATTCGACCTGAGGCGCGCCAGAAGAAGGTCGTCTTACGCGTAAATTCAGGATTCTATCGAAGATATGGCAAAGAAGCTTTACATTGGCAATCTTTCCTACAACACGACTGATGAGGGGCTCCGCGCCGCTTTCCAGCAGGCAGGAACCGTCGTCTCGGTTGCAGTCATCATGGACAAAATGACGGGCCGCTCCCGCGGTTTCGGTTTTGTCGAGATGGAAGATGCCGATGCCGACAAGGCTATCGACATGTGGAACGGAAAGGAACTCGACGGACGTGAGCTCGTGGTCAACGAGGCCCGCCCGCTTGAGGATCGCCCGCGCCGCGACGATCGCCCGCGCTACTAATACGGTAGTCGGAAAAAAAGACCCGCTTCGGCGGGTCTTTTTTTTGTGTGCGCGTTCATGCGAATCTCGACAGGAGAACCAATGAAACAAGAGCGAATGCGACCCCCATCACCTCCTGCCAGACGAGTCGCTCATGGAATTGCGCCACTCCGAGAAAGACGAGGAGAACGGCACAGGTTACCGCGTATAGCACGCCGAGAACCGAGAGTTTCACATAGCGCATGACGAAGAACCAGCCTACCGCTGTCAGCGCGTAAATCGTGGCGCCCAGCAACAATGATCGCCATCCCGAAAAGCCAGGTGCCTGTGAAGACCTTTTGACAAGATAGTCCGCCCCGACGGTAATGAAGGACAGCGCTACTCCGACAAGGATCGGGAAGGCGGTGGGACTCATACGATAGAATGACATCAGTTGAGAAGCGAGGACAATTCGGAAGGCTCGAAGGCGAGACTATCCGGATGCGATGCACGCAACACCGCCTCGGAATTGAATCCCCAGGAAACGGCCAGCGATTGCATCCCGGCTTCGCGCGCGGCTTCCACATCACGAACCTCGTCGCCAACGTACCATGCATCGTTTGGCAGTGCCCGCAGCTGGCGCATGATGTTTCGCAGCGGTCTCGCTTTTCCAAACAGACTCCGTTCCGAATGGATTATATCGAAACAGTCGCGAATTCCGTCCCGATTAAGGAGGTTCTCCACATTTGAACGACTGTTCGACGTCACGATCGCCAGGATGCGTCCGCTCTCACGAAGATCTCGGATCACATCGACGATTCCCTTGAACAAGGGCACCCGCGGAGACGCTTTTTTGAAATATCCGTGAAACTTCGCTGTCAGAAACGGTATTTTCCAGGTAGGGATCCTCAATTTCGCTATGACGTCCCGTATCGAAAGATTCCGAAGATCCTCGGTTTCCTCGGGACCGCAGTCGAGACCCTCGCCACGGGCGAATTCGACGAAAACCGGAAACGTGTCCGCTAATGTCCCGTCGAAATCGAATATGATCACTTTCTTGTCCATAAGCCATTATTATTGCTGAGAGCGTATCAGTACATACGGATCTATCCAGTCCGAGAGCTGCCAAGCGGCCGCCACGTACCCGCGTATATCGACGACGTCCCCCCTGTGTATTCCGAGATGGAGGTGCTTCCGCTCCCCATCCGTTTCCGAAGAGTATCCCGCCCCAAGATTTCCCAGAAAACTACCGGCGTCGATCGGCTCCCCAACCTTTACCCGGATACTTGAAAGTCGTAGATGACCGTATACGACCGTTATCGGCTGCCCATCATACGCGCACGATTGGACCGCGACGCCACCGTATCCGCCCGCGGAGCGCTTTACGAGCAGTTTCCCCGAACAGATTGCCGAAGCCGCGACGTCCGTGTCCGCTTCTTCGGGAAATATCTCGAAATCGGTCCCGGTATGATAGCCGGAAAAGCGTTCCGGCTGCACCGGCGAGGTCGCTTTCGTAATAAAGATGCCGAACGGCTTTTTCGTCACCCGCTCGGCTGCACGCGAAAGCGGCGGAAGGAAGGCTGTATCTGACGGCGCAGCCGCTTCGTTACGGTTTACGGATTCAGGCTCCGAACCGGGCGCATCTTGAAACTGTTCCGTGGTGAAAACAGGTTCTTCCGATATCGGGACGACGGCAGACCGATAATAACGATACGAAAACACGGCGCCGATAACGACGAGGACGAGTAAAACTATCACCTTCAGCGTTCGCTTCCGCATACACGACCCTGAAACAATAACGCGTCCGCCACTATGATACGCCAGCGTTCCGATAAAGTGAACATTCGAACGGATCGCAGAACAGGCCGATAGCTGAGATTTTTGTGCATCACACTTCATTCCGCATAAAAATCAAATGCCGCTCACCTGGTGGGAACGGCATCCATAAACTCTTTTTTCAGCGCTTCTATCGATCGCGACGCGTTGACAGGGACTGGGAAGAAATATTCATCCACCTGGAGCATCGTTATGGCAAGCCATGACGGCCTGCCGATAACGCCCATCTTATATACAAGCGCTTGAAACAGATATTCGTAGAGTAAGTCCCGAACCCGGATATCCGCCAGTTCTTCTGTAAATACGGACATCTTCGACATCGCATGAAAAACAGGAGATGCGACCGGACGATCCGGTAAAAGCCAGGTTGCCTCTACGATCTTTTTTTCTCCAAGCATCACGAGGTTCTTTGCGCTTCCATACCTTGAACGCGGAAGCGTAAACAGCGGTTTTTCACCGGACTGGAAGCTTTCTCGCAATGCCCTCCTTAGGACAATGCGGCAATCTTCCTTTTGTTTCCACACGCTTCCGGGACCTTCCTAGTTATACTCGGCGGTGATTGTAAACACGTGTCCCTCCTGGATAGGTTTAAAGTTAAAGAAGAATGTAACAAATGATAATCGCTCATATCCGTGCTCTTGTCAATATCATGAGTGAAAACATGAAACGCATCGTCTACGAAATCACACTACTCGCACCATCGGCGTCGGGCAGTTGACACACGACCACCCGAATCATATCCGCTTCAAATACTCCGTCACTGCGTCCCCGCCGATGCAGAGCCCGCCCGGACGGTAGCAACTTCCATCCACACCGGACGGCCGAAAGGCCGCGTTGAGCGTTACGCGAGAACGCCACGATTCCGCCGAAGCAAGGCGAGCGTAAACGCGACAACCACAGCCGCAAACACGAATGGGAGAAACGGCCTGATATCGAACAGCCACCCGGCCACGATAGGTCCTACGATCATCGAAAGCGACATGACGGACGCGGACATGCCGAGCAGCTCCCCTCTTCGGGACTCCTCGTGTGCGAAACGACCGTTCATGATGACACGGATGACCGGCTGAACGGCGGACAAAAGGACGATTCCTGCCGTAAAGGCCCAGAACCACGGAAGTCCCATGACCAGGAACGCGATGGAAAGCAGCGCGAGCAGCACGGGTTCGAGTGCATGTTCTGTAAACCGTTTCAGCCAGAAGTTCTTGAGCAGGAATCCCTGATTGAGCGCGATCATCACCCCGACGCCGGTCATAAAAAGTCCCACGACCACCTCTCCGGATCCGAACAGCCTCCCCATATAGAGCGCAAAGACGGACTGCTGCGCGGCGAATGCCGTTCCAAACAGGAACCAGGCGAGGAACGTCGGTCGAAGTGCACGGTCGCGGAAGGCGCTCCGGATCGGAAGTGTCGGATCCGCGAGCGAAATATCGAATTGTCCGGAAAAAACGCCCTTCCTGGTTTCGGGAAGACGAAATACAGCAAGAACGAAGTTGACGAACGCGAGCCCCGCGACGAACTGGAACGGCAACCGATGGTCTATGCTCCCGAGGAATCCTCCCACCAACGGACCGATGATGAACCCGATGCCGAATATCGCGCCGATAGAACCGAGGTTGTGCATCCGCTCATTGCGGTCTTTGGCGATATCGGAAAGCGCGCTCTGTGCCGTCGAGATATTTCCTGCCGCGAGTCCGTCGATAATGCGTCCGAGAAACAGGACCCAGAGACTCTGTCCCATCGCGAAGACGAGCCACCCGAGGAACGTACTGAAGATGCTGACAAGAAAAACAGGTCGCCGTCCGAATCGGTCGGACAGGGTCCCGAGCAGCGGCGCCGAAAGGAACGAAAAGAAGGAGAACGCGACGATAAGCCACGTCACGACCTGCGGGGACGAATTGAACGTGCCGACGTAGAACGGCAATACCGGGATGACCACCCCGATACCCAGCACGTCGACAAAGACGGTAAAGAGGACGAGTGACTTCGGAGACATTTTTCTCATAGGATTCGGCAAGCATCATCGGACGACGGGTACCGCGACAGTCTATCACGGTTCCGGACAAAGAAAAACGGTCCGAAGACCGTTTTCCCCTTCCCCGCCTCACTCTACTCTACCGCTGCTCTAGCGGATACACGTCATATGCGACTTCCTCGTACGGATGAACTGCCTTCGTCGCGGCGATGACCGCATCGATCGATTCCTCGGTACATAAGACTTCGATCCGCTCCTCCTCGACCTCCTCAGGTTTTCCGACTTCACCGATCGACGGATGCGCGCCTTCCCGGGGCAGGAACCGCCCCGTCCCACGCGAACTGAACGAGCAGTGCGTATAGTTTCCGATCTTCCCAGCCCCGACCTTTCCCATCGCTTCCCGCACCGCGTCCGCATGCGTGATCGGCACGAACACGACGAGTTTGTACGATTTGGTAGTCATATCCTCTCTTACAGCTTTGCGAGCGCCTCAGCGAACTCGGCATCGGTCGCCTCCTCACCTTCGAGCACTGTGCAGGTCTTCCCCTGCCAATGCGGCAGCCCCTTCATATTCTTGCGTGTCACGCGCTCCGCGAGTGCGCGGTCCGCACCCGTCGCCCCCATGAAAAACTGAACGCCTCCCTCAAAGATTTCCTCGCACGAATGCACGCTTCCGCTCTCATCCGCGCAATGAAGACAATAATCCATCTCCTCGTTCCCTCCCGCAAAATCCTCTTTCTTCTCAAGCGGCATCCCGCACGCGTTGCAAATCTTGGACATATTCGTACAAATGAATGGTTTAAACCCATTGGGAATATTTTTTTCCTGTCATTCCGGCCACCATCCCGGCATTCGCGGGACAAGAGCCGGAATCTATGCTCTGGATCCCGGGTCGAGCCCGGGATGACCAATGACGAGTACCATATAATCTCCCCTACTGCCCTTTATTCACCTTGAACCTATACCACCCGAAGGCAACTGGCAAGACAAAGGTTAGGACGTAGTACAGATACACATCCGGCTTGTAGTAATCGGTCAGGTGAAACAATTTCACATTGAAAAGATAGTCCAAAACGATCGCCATGACAGTCCAGATAATGCCCAATCCGAAATAGCACATGAGTTCCTCGCGATGTATCTTCTTCCACAGCACCCAGAGCGTGAACGCTATACCAAGTGGCATGACGAAGTACCCGATCTGCTCCTTCGGCACAAGGGCGAAGAAAACGATACCCAGCACATAGCCGACGAGCCAGAGCACGAATCCCCAGAAGACCGTATTCAGGAATATTTTCTTGGCATCGTTTTGCATAAGATTTTGCTGCGGATTATGTATTCTAGTATACATCGGTTTGAATATGATCAAAAAAATCCCCTCAGGGACTCTTTCGTTTTCCGCTGCGAGCTATCTCGGTCTGGAATCTTGAAGTGTGGGGATGTTGAGGGGTTCTTTGAGGATACTTAGAATATAGTAAATTAGAGTGTTCAGGTCGGGCTTTTCAAATCTTCTAAAAATTTTGAAAATACCTCTATAAACTCATTCATGATAACATCATGGTCTTTAGTAAAGTTAAATTCCACTATGCTGCCCTGTGTTTTCTGAATCCGTAGCACTAGTTGATTATCCCTAAAAAAGTTTCCAAGAATCACATAGTGATGTACTTCCTTTTCATAATCTGTCTCGTTTTTGGTCTTATCAGAACTTCTATGAGCCGTGTATTTGTGCCTAAACGCTTCTACTATTTCAATAATCTTTGGCGCATTGCTCGATCCCCTTTCAGAAATCCAGTAATATAATCTCCCTAAAGTGTTTATGTAAGCAAAAGCTTCAAACCTCATTTTTTCAATAGTTTTTTGTTCTTCTGAAGACCTTATTGGACTAAAGCTACAAGGAGTAATTGAAGAATGAAAACGTTGAAAAATTTCAAAATGGTACTCAAGTTCTCGAGCCATAAATACAATGCCAAAAATATTCTCCATACTCGAAACAAGTGATTCTCGATTCTTCACTCTCGCGAGCATTGAATTAAATCTCTCAGAAATAGGCAATATCTGAGAAATTTCTATCCCTGTAAAATGATCTTCAATTCTCCAGTTTTGGGGATTAGTCATAATAGTCACAAAAATCAAACCACTAAGACGTGGTTTGATTTTGAGCATTATAAAAGCGTTCGGGTTACTCGATAAAACAAGCGAGCTGCGGAGAGGACAGGATTCGAACCTGCGTAGAGTTGCCCCTAACGCGCTTTCCAAGCGCGCGCCTTCAACCACTCGGCCACCTCTCCGTAATTGCCAACTATATCATCTTCTATTTTAAAAACATATCGGAGGATTCGCCCCGCATGCGCGGGGCGCCCGGCGAATGCCCGGGCGAACCTGCGTAGAGTTGCCCCTAACGCGCTTTCCAAGCGCGCGCCTTCAACCACTCGGCCACCTCTCCAAATATCAGATATCAGCTAACAATGGACAATAAACAGGAAGCAGGGGCCATTTCCAATTTCAAAGCCTTCCCTCCTCCTGTTCTAGAAGCTAAAAGAAGCTTTCGCAGCTTTTTGAAGCTCTGCGAAGCTTCACGCTCCCCAGGAATCAAGCCTAGCGTATTTCCCGGATTCCGACAAGGCGCATCATATCGCGGTTGCCGGGCACGCGTCCGAGGAATACGACCGTCTGATCACCTGCCGCAAGGATTCCGTCTTCCTTGGCCGAATCGACCATTTTGTCGATGAAGCTGTCGAGATCCTTGTCTCCCTCGAACAGGTACGGGCGCACACCCCAGACAAGCGCCATGCGATCATAGGTTCGACGGTCGTTCGTCGCGACCAAGATACCCGTATCCGGTCGGAAATGGGATGCGAGCTTGGCGGTGAATCCGCTCATGGAAAGCAGCAGGATCGCCTTGGTCTCGAAACTCTTGGCCAGCTCGTACACGCTCCGGATCAATGTGGCGTATTCGGAATGGATATTCAGGTCCAAGGCGTCATACACGTCGTCAAACGGCGACTCTTCGGTCCTTGTGATGATTTCGCGCATCATGGAAACGGTCTCCGCAGGATACTTGCCCATAGCCGACTCTTCGGAAAGCATCACGGCATCCGCATGATCCACGACCGCATTCGTCACATCGCTCACCTCGGCGCGTGTCGGGATCGGCTGTTCCGTCATACTTTTCATCATCTGCGTCGCTACTATGACCGGCTTCACCGCCATAAGGCTTCGGCGGATGATATCCTTTTGCAGAAGTGTCACCTCGGACTCCGGCATTTCGATACCGAGGTCGCCGCGAGCCACCATGACCGCATCCGTCGCCTTGATGATCGCGTCGATGTTCTTGATCGCCTCCTTGCGCTCGATCTTGGAAACGATATCCGGCAGACGCGCCCCTTCGGGCAGCTCGGCCCGCATGACTTCACGGGCGCTCTCGATGTCCTGGGCCGACCCGACGAACGAAAGACCGACGAAATCGACTCCTTCCTTAAGGACGAACGACAGGTCTTTTCGGTCCTTTTCGGAAAGGATCGGCAGATCGAGTTTGGAATCAGGCAGATTCACGCCCTTGCGAGGACGTATCAGTCCATCGGTCTCCACTGTCGCGATAGCGTACCTCTCCTCCCTGCCCGTAACGGAAAGTCGGATCGTGCCGTCCTCGATGAGCACCTGATGTCCCGCCTCGAGCGGATCGGATATGCCGGCTATATCGAGGAAGACGGTCGCAAGATCCGAAGCGGAAAGTGTCTCCTTATGTCCGATATCGCTGACACGGACTGACTGTCCCGCCGCTACCGCGACTTCCGCATCGTTCCCGATGCGGATGCGGGGTCCCTGCAGATCCGCCAGTATGCCTATCGGCTGATTCAGCTCCTGCGATATCTCCCGGACACGGTTTATGACATCGAGATGCCACGCATGTTCGTTGTGCGAGAAGTTGAGACGGACGACGTTCATTCCGGCCTCCGCGAGCGCCCGGAGCATCTCCTTGGATTCCGACGCCGGGCCGATGGTTGTGACGATTTTGGTGTTTTTCATAGGAAAACGGTGTTAGGTATTCAATTTCGAACTGACAACATGGTGTCCGTAGAGACGGAGACAGCCCTACTCTACCAGTATAGCCTTCGAATGATGAAAAGAAAACCGCTCCGATATGGAGCGGCTTTCGAACCGACATGAACTGCTAGTTCACGTACTTGTCCTTGACCTGGAAGAGGATGAACCACCCGATGATGGCACCGATGATTCCTCCGATGATGTTGAAGGAAAGGACATTGCCGACAAGACTCACGACGGTCGCATAGTACGTAAGTCTCCAACCCTTCTTCGTCCGACCGAAAAGGCCAGGAATAGCCATGATATCGATGACAAGCGAGATGGCCGCGAAGATGAGCGATATGAATGCCGCTATGCCGACATGCCCGGCGAGCATAGCGAACGGGGCAAGAAACGCTGACAGCCCGATTCCCGCAAGAATGACGGGCACCGCGATGATGGCACTCAGGATCAACAGGTACGGAACGATTTTCACGATCAGCTCCTTCCCGTTCGCCGGAATCGTGAACGGAGCCTTCGTCACCATATATTCGTCGAGGATCGCCTCGAGCTGGGCGAGGATGTTCTTCGCATCCGACGCCGCTCCGGTTTTCGCCTCTTCCGCCTTCGGCTCCGCAGCCTCCTGTTTCACTTCTTCGGTCATATTTCGTTTATTATCCGATTATTCCCTCCTCCTCAAAGATACTCCCTTCCTCGATTTCACGCAAAATCTCGTCCGGGATCGGATTTCCGGCAGGACTTACCCCGGGATACCGCCAGGCGCTGATGACTCGCAGAGAGCCGTTAGCAGATAACAGATAACGGGAATCCCCGGATGCTGAGTTTTCTGCTTTCTGTTTCGTGTTAACTGATTTCTGTTGAACATACATCACCCATATCTCCTGGCTCCACGTCTCCTTTCCGTCTTTACGCCTCGTCGAGACCGGCTGCATCACGGCGACCGTATCCTTGGCAACCCCTTCCTGTATCCGCTTCGGATTCCGCATGACCGTTCGGACCCGCTGTACCGACAGACCATACTGCTTCATCTTGTATTCGGCATGGCGCGTGAACGAAACACCTCCCCGAACCGTACGGTTCGGGGTGCCGCTCATTTTTCCGTGCCGCTCCCGGGCCATCTTGAGAAAATCCTGATAGTTCGGCATATCATCTACTCACAACTTACAACCGACGACTATCAACAAAAACGTATCGATATACATACAATGACAGCCGAACGTCGTAAGTTGTCAGTCATCAGTAGTCAGTTGCATGTTCACCAAGAAGTGCCGCGATTCGCTCTTCGATCGGAGGATGGGTCATAAAAAGTTTCGCTCCCTTCCCTCCCTTGAACGGATTGGCGATATAGAGGTGTGCCGTGGCACGATTTGCCGCTTCAAGCGGTTCCGGATCCGCGGAAATCTTCCGTAATGCGGAGGCAAGACCTTCCGGATAGCGGGTCAGAAGAACTCCCGAGGCGTCAGCGACGAATTCGCGCTTACGTGATATGGCCAGCTGTATGAGTGTCGCGGCAAGCGGGGCCAAAATGGACAGAATGATCGCTAGGACAAAGAATATCACCTGGAGCTGGCCATTTCCGTTGTCATCGTCGCGATCCCGCCCGAACCAGAGCGAATTTCGAAACCAGTCCGCAAGAAGTGCGACGAAGCCGACCAAAATGACGACAACCGTCGAAATGAGCGTGTCCCGATTACCTATATGGGAGAGTTCATGAGCAGCCACGCCCTCGACCTCGGCTTTTTCAAGCCTTGAAAGGATGCCCGTCGTGAAACAGATCACCCCATGTTCCGGATCGCGGCCGGTCGCGAACGCATTCATCGCCGTATCGTCGATGACATAGATCCGTGGCATGGGAAGCCCGGCCGTGATGGACAAGTTTTCCACGACCCGAAACAACTCCTTATCGTCTTCGGGACCGATCTGCCTCGCGCCGCTCATGGAAAGCACGATCTTGTCGCTCCACCAGTATGAGCCGAAACTCATGATGACCGAGAAAAGGACCGCTATCGGAAGGATACTCGGCATATCGAGTGCCTGCGCGAACACATATCCCGCGCCGATTACGATGACGAGAAATCCGGTAAGATAGACCCAGGTGAGACGACTGTTCCGATCGAAGCTGGTATAAATGGATGGCATACGTGCGAAATAGGTGAAGAATAGGAAAAGAGGCGGGTAGTCGCCTCTTCTTTATACTCGAAAATGAGAGTATTTTCCAGGGTGAAGCCCTTAGAATGCGACCTCGACCGGCTTCTTTGCCGCCTCTTCATCGAGCTCGAAGAAGTCCCGCTTCGGAAAACCGAGTCCCGATGCGACCAGATTCGTCGGGAATGACTGTATCTGCGTGTTGAAATCCCTAACATTCGCATTGTAAAAGCGGCGGGCGGACTGAATCTTGTTTTCCGTATCGGACAGCTCACGCTGCAATTCGAGAAAGTTCTGATTCGCCTTGAGATCGGGATAGTTCTCCGCGACCGCGAACAGGCTTTTCAGCGTGCCGGCAAGAGCGTTCTCCGCTTCCGCTTTCTCCTGCTGACTCCCGGCGTCCATCGCGCGAGTCCGTGCCTCGGTCACCTTCTCGAATACCCCGCTTTCATGAGCGGCATACCCCTTCACCGTGTTCACGAGATTCGGAATCAAGTCGTACCGGCGCTTGAGCTGCACATCGATATCGCTCCATGACTCGTCGGTCCGGTTCTTGAGCGTGACCAGACGGTTATAAACGACTACCCCCCACAACACGACAACAATAGCAACGATGGCAAATATGATCATATGGTTCATGTATCGGATAACCCCACGGGTACAGTATACCAGGGAAACGCAATGGGTCCAATTTCAGAAAGAAGTCTTCAAATTTATGAAAACCGTCTATAATAAGAAAGTTATAAGTCACATTTAGATTTATGAGCAACAAATCAACCCTTCGTCGAGCGCTAAAACGACTCAATAAGGCAATTACCGATCTTTTTGAGGCGATAGAAGCGGCGCCCCTCACCCTCGGAGGTTTTGCGACGGCGTTCTTCGCCATCATTATCGTCCGAATCCTGATCGAGCTCGGGACGAATCTTTTCGGCTCTGAGCCGCTGAACTACATGCTCTACGAGTTCTCACATACGTTTTTGTTCTTTCTCTTCGCGTTCCTCCTTTTCTTACCTGTCGCGCGACTTGCCGGAGCCACATCATGGTCTCGCGCCACGAATCTGCTCCTCGCCGGATTTCTCATCATCTGGACACCGCCGATTATCGACAAGATGATTTTCGGCGACCAGGCGTTCTGGAGCTTCTACCAGCTCGACGGACTTTCGGGACTTTTCTCCGGTTTTTTTCACTTTTTCGGAGGCAGACCGGACATAGGAATTACATACGGGGTCCGGTTCGAAGTCGCCGCCATGAGCATCGCTCTCGGTCTGTATTCGTTATTCCGCACCCGTAAACCGCTCCGCTCCGTCGGAATCGTCTTCTTGTCGTATCTCGTGTTCTACATTCTCGGCACGTTTCCCTCCTATATCGCGATCGGCGCCCTGGCTTCCCGGCAGGGACTGTTCCACGTCACGGGCGCGGATATCGCCGGGTACATGCTCTCCACCAAAAAGTTTTTCGGGATGGAGATGGCAGATCCCCGAATGTCGCTCGGCTATCGCATGAGTCTCGTATACGCCATTTTGTCAGTTCTTTCCGTCGGCATACTCCTTTTTCATTCGTTCAGAAAGACATTCCTCGCCCTCCTCGGAAACGTACGATGGCCACAGGTCTTCTGGCATGGAGGCCTCCTCCTTCTCGGCGGATGCCTCGCCATGATCTATGCCGGTGCGGAACCCGACTTCAGACTCTTCGAAATCCTTTCCGTCATCGTCATGGTCATAGCCGTCGAAAGCGCGTGGCTTGCCTCCGTGATCGGCAACGACCTGACGGACCGCCATATCGACGCGATTACCAATCCGTCCCGCCCGTTGCCGGTTCGCTCCATATCGGAGTACCGATACCGTCATATTGGAATACTGTTCTTTTTCACCTCCATCCTGTTTTCCTCGATTGTCAGCATTAAAAGCATGCTGTTCCTCCTGGCCTATCAGGCGATTGCATGGATATACTCCATGCCCCCACTCCGTCTCAAGCGGATACCTGTCGTCGCGACGGCGCTCTCGGCGGCGGCAGGAATCGCCGTCATGCTTGCCGGCTACTCCGTCATCGCACCTGTTCCCACGATCAGCCCGGTTCCGCTTCCTCTGCTCGCGTTCCTTTTCGTCTGTTATGCGGCCACCATACCGCTCAAAGACTTCAAAGACATGAAGGGAGACAGACAAAACGGGGTATTCACCATTCCCGTCATACTCGGCGAAGAAAAAGCCCGGCTTTTTCTCGGCAGCGTCCTATTCGCATGCTATGTCGGCAGCCCAATCGCGCTGCATGATGCCGGCCTGTTCTTACCGGCCTTTCTCTTCGGATCACTCGCGTTCATGAGTATTCGGCGCGCGGGGAAAAAGAGTTCCCGTTGGGGTTCTTTCCGCTCACTTCCGGCATGGAATATGCTTTTCATCGCCCTGTACGGCATCTGCGTCGCACTCATCCTTCTTTCGTGAAGGACAAAACGATAGGCGTATCGACCGCAAAAGCCGGCTCAGGCCGGCTTTTTTACTGAGGTTTTTTCGACGGTCCGCCGGATGTCAATTTCCGGTTTCGTTCCGCATAGCCTCGACCTCCTCTGAAAGCGCGATCCAGTTCTCGACCGACAGTTCTTGCGCACGGACCAGGCGACCAAGCCCGATTCCGACGATCATTTCTTCGGCTTGTTTCCGCTCGATATGAAAAGCGGATGACAGATTGTTCGCGAGGGTCTTTCTCCTCGCGGCGAATCCGGCTCTCGCCGTGCGGAAAAGAATCCTATCCGTATCCTTCGAATACGGACGTTTTGGAACGAGCCTGATCACCGCGCTGTCAACCTTCGGCTCGGGAATGAAGGCGGATCGAGGCACAAACCGTTCCTTCGAAACGTCGGCGTAGTACTGTGCCATAAGCGAGAGGAGACTCATGTCGCCTGGCGCCGCGGAAAGTCGATCGGCTACCTCTTCTTGCACCATGAGCACCATCCTCTCCGGACGTATCGCCAAAGACAAGAGGAGACGGATGATCGGAGCGGTTATGTAATAGGGGATATTCGCGATGATCTTGTACTTTCCATCCTCGAAACCGGCGTCGCGAAGATAGGTGCCGAGATCCATGTCGAGGATATTCGCTTCCAATAAAGACAAGCCCTTGGATTCGCGAAAGGTCTCTCCGAGACGGACGACCATGTCGTGATCGATCTCAACGGCGATCACGGATGCCACGCGTGCGAGCAGATGAGATGTGAGAGCACCCGTTCCCGGACCTATCTCAAGCACCCGATCTTCCGATCCGAGGTCCGCGATTTCCAAAATCCCGTCGATGATGTCGGCATCGCGGAGGAAGTTCTGTCCGAGTGATTTTTTCGCCTTCACTTGTTCCATATCTGTAGTATATATTGTGCCGAATCTTCATGGGATGAAACAAACGGAAGGTGAATGTGATACGAATATTTACGTTCTTATTTTTTTCACTTTTCTTTTCGTTTCCCGCTAGTTCAGTACCGGCTCCACTTTCACATCGATGACCCCCGCCCCGAGTGATGCTATCTCCTCAAAGGCTACCTTGTCCAGATCGATAATCCTTCCTTTTCCGTACGGACCCCTGTCATTGATGACGACAATGACCGACTTTCCGTTCGCCGGATTCGTGACCCTGGCATAACTGCCCAGGGGCAAGGAAAGGCTTGCCGCCGCACGCTTTCCGGTATACGAATACCACGTTCCCATCCCTCGGACCGCTTTCCCTGTTTTGACATACGTCCCCTGCACGACGATCTCCGTAACCGGTTCCTTGGTCACCTCGCTGCCCAGCAGCTTTCGGGCGACTTCCTTGCCATCATGATAGCTCACACGATACCGATAGGTGCGCACCCCGTATTCCCCCTTTTGTTCGGTCGTCTTCTTCCTCCAGCTCAGCGTATCATCTTCCTTGGTTTTCGTCTCGAACGCGATTTTCTTTTCGGAAGATTCCTCCCGGATCTCGACACGCGTGACAGCAATCTTCGTAGTACGGGAAAGGAGTGATTCGCGGGCCGGAAAAACAAGATCCTCGTCACGCAACGAGATATTCGCCTCCGCAAGAGCCTCACCGACGATCCGCATATCCGTCGAAATGTCCCTCGTCGTCCCATCCGATGTGACATGAATGGTCTTCCGCCGGAAAATTGTCACCGTCATTCCCGATGAAAGCGACGTCTCTCGGGTAGGGATGACGGTATCATCCGGCGAAATATCGCGAACCGCGGCATCGACGATATCTCCGACCACTCCCTCGTCGACCTGCTCGATCGGCAAAGGAAACCCGTCAATCACGATTGTCACGTTCTTCGGACGGGACGCATCATAGATCCTTTTCTTCTCATGAAACAGCAGGAAAACGGCGCTTATTGCGCCCCCTACGAGCAAAACAGCGATGAAATACGTGCGCCTGGCCATACGTTCTTCAGAGTAATCGAAAAGCAGGCGAAAGAAAAGCACTCACGATGGAGTGCCTTTCGAACCGTTCGGTTTGTAGCGGACGACCTGATACACGAGCACATACGCGACCAGAGCTCCTGCCGCCTGTGACAGCCCGAGGTAGTAATCGGGTAACGGTTTTGTCCAGGCATATCCGGCCCACAGGGAGTAAGCCAGCGCTCCGACATACGGAATAGACGGAGAAAATCCTTCCGTGCTTTTCCGCTTGTAATTCTTCCAGGCCTGCAAAACCAGGCTGCCGACGACCGCAAATGAAACAAGTGCGGCAAGTATCCCAAGCGTGTTATTAAGGCTCTGCACCTTTCCCTCCCCTTTTATGCGTTTAAAGAAAGAAACATGATTCTAATCCGTGAAGACCGTATCGTCAAGCCGCCGACATTTACCCGGGAGTTTTTTCACTCGCTCCGGAACCGATACTGCAACGCCTCCGCGACGTGGCTCATCGAAATGTCGTCCGATCCGGCGAGATCGGCGATCGTCCGGGAGACCTTCAGGATACGATGGTAGCTTCTGGCGGATAATTTCAACTCTGAAACGGCTCCGCGAAGCAACTGTTTCGAATCCTCATCAAGTCTGCAGTACTCCCGTATCATCTCCGGACCCATCTCGCTGTTGGTGTGGATCGACTTGCCCTCGAAACGACGCTCCTGCCTCGCTCTGGCAGCCTCCACCCTTTCCCGAATATCCGCACTTGATTCTCCCCGTCCTGCCTCCTCAAGCTTTTCTATTTTCGGCCGCGGAACGGAGACCTGAAGGTCGATACGATCGAGTATCGGACCCGAGATCTTTTCCTTATATCGGAGCACGTGAAAAGGCGAACAAGAGCACATGCGTTCCGGATCCCCGGCATACCCGCACGGACACGGATTCATGGCCGCAACCAAGGTAAAACGAGCAGGAAACGTACTTGTTCCCTTGATACGTGAAACCGACACATGACCGTCCTCGAGCGGTTGACGGAGATTTTCAAGCACGGACTTCGGGAACTCCGCGAATTCGTCGAGAAACAGCACGCCACGATGCGCCAGACTCACTTCCCCCGGCCGCGGAACGGTTCCGCCGCCGACAAGCGAAATCGCCGATGCGCTATGGTGCGGCGATCGGAACGGACGACGACGTACGAGAGACTTTTCCGCCGACAGCTTTCCGGCGACCGAAAAAATCTTGGTCACTTCCAGGCTTTCCGAAAGGGACAATGCGGGAAGGATGGTCGGAAGAGCTCGTGCAAGCAATGTCTTTCCCGATCCCGGCGGGCCGACCAAAATCGCATTGTGACCCCCGGAAGCCACGATTTCAAGCGCGCGCTTCGCATGCTCCTGACCGCGCACCTCCGACATATCGAGAACGTCCTTCGAGTCTTCGACAAACGGCGTCTCTTCGGACACGAAGGCCTCGATACGCTCGCGACCCAACAGATGGGACACGAGTGAAAAGAGATTCCGTACGGGATAGACGGTTATGCCCGGAATAAGCGACGCCTCCGCCGCATTCTCCGCGGGTACGTACAACTCCGGGAAACCGGCGTCACGTGCCAATACGGCCGCCGAAATCACACCGTTTACGCGTCGTACGGCGCCATCGAGCGCGAGCTCCCCAAGAAACAGCTTTCCCGCGGGTTCGAAGTCCAACTGTCCGGTCGCGCGCAAGTAGCCGAGCGCTATCGGAAGATCGTACACGGGGCCCTGCTTTGGAAGATCGGCCGGCGCCAGATTGACGGTGATGCGACCATTCTGGTGCGGCGGCTTAAAGCCGCTGTTCTTGATCGAAGAACTGACGCGCTCACGGGATTCCTTCACCGAGGTGTCCGGAAGCCCGACGAGCGTAAACGCATGCAATCCCTGATTCAGGACATCCACTTCGGCCTCGACCGTCACCCCGTCTAGGCCGACCGTGGCGACGGAAAATATTCGTGCAGGCATATTGATTCGATAGGTGCTTCAACTATATCACACGTGTCCGTCGGAACGACGGACACCTGCAAAGCATAGCGCCAGTACCGCACCCGCGGTAATCATAATGTCAGCCAAATTGAATGCGGGAAACCATGGTACGATCGTATAATCACGCACGCAACCGAGCAGTGCCCTATCCAGAAGATTGCCCGTCCCTCCGGCCAAAATCACGATAAGAACGATACGTGACGACATCGACCTGTTTCGAACGAAGGCGGTGACGAGTCCAGCCAACGCAAAAATCACCAAGACGGTCATCATTCCGATACCGAGTCGCCACCCCCATGGACCGTCCGGATTACAATAGGCGCGAGAAGAATCTTCGAACAAGCTCTTCACTGTCAGGTCCGTAAACAACAAAGCCGCGAACAATAACATTTCGCGGCCTTTCCAGAAAATATTTTCGAAACGAGGAGACATCCCCTTATTTCTTCAAACAGGCCATGCATTCCTTCGCTGCCGGATATGCCCGAAGTCTGCCCTCTTCGATATCGGCACCGCAACAGACACATAAGCCGTACGTGCCGGCATCAATCCTTGAAAGGGCCTCGTTCACCTCGGACAGCTGGCCTTCCAGATTCTCCTCAAGAGCGATATTATCCGCGTATTGCTCGACTTCGGTCGCATTGTCATCTCGATCGGTCCCGATTTCCTCAAAACGGGTCTCATAATCACCTGGAATATCCGTCTTATCCGCAAATCGGGCAAGCTCCATCTCCATCCGGGACTTCTCCGACAAAAGAGCCTTCTTCATCTCCTCCAGGAATTCGCTGCTGACGGTCATATGTTTGAACACAGGATTATACGAGTCAATTGTACGACGAAGGCAGGTGAAAGTAAAGTCACGCAACGGCGTTTTGGCTTCATTTTAGCGATTTTTGTCGATTCCCCCGACATCGGGATTCAAAGAAAAATGCTTTTGAAGTGGCGTATCTCACTTCCGCGTGGAGAGTCGCCATACACCACAAGTACGGCATCGAATCGGTACGGTGCCGAGACCACGGATTTTTCCCGGAGATATGCCGACGATATCCTTTCCAGTCTTTTCAGTTTTCCGAACGTTATGCTTTCCTCGGGAAGAACGGATGAGCGCTCCGATGCGGTCCGAGCTTTCACCTCGACGAACACGATCTCCTCACCGTCTTTGGCGACGATATCGATTTCGCCGAGCGCCTTTCCGACGGCATTCCTATAATTCCTATCAAGGATCTTGTACCCGAGCGACCGCAAGAAATACACAGCGTCATTCTCTCCGCGATTTCCGACAGGATTGTTGAGATGGAAGCGTCTCATAGCCTTCATTCCGATAAGATATCCCCCTCACCACGTCTAAGCAATAAAAAAACGCCCTTCAGGGCATCCGTCGACATCCGCTACCGCCCGACATCCCAATCAATTATAAGATTGTTGGTGTCGGGCGCTTCGTGCGCCCAATATATAAATAATGTGGCTGAAGCGCCCGACTGCATGTCCCAACATGCGATCCGGCTACTTAGCCCCGGGTGAGAAGCATCGTAGTCCAATAAGATCTCATGTAGTTTGTGAACATACATACCTTTTTGTGCCGTCTGTCTGACTGCTATGACGACTTCCTTTCACCGTTCTCTGGCATATAGCCTTTCTTGAAAGAACTGTTTTCTCTTTTTCTTTTTGTTTCAAACATGCCGATTATATTATTTTTCGGCTTGTTTATTTTTGTTTTGGTCCCCGGGTCAGATCCGAGGTTGTACCAGGAAGAGTTCAACCTGATACGTTTGAACAGTGAAAGAGGTTTCAGTCACGATCAGGGGGAGTTCGTGGCTGAAACTTCTTTCTCCGTTCACCAACTTCGTTTTAAATGTTCTTTACTTCCGTAGTATAGCAGTTTTTTATCGTTGGGTCAATCATCCGTTAGACATTTCGCTGTAATAAAACAAATAGCGACCACATTGGCACGATTGATTATTTTTTAGAATAAGTGACCGCTAAAATAAATGCGATCACTTTTTCTTTTCTCTTGTTCCAGGCCTATTTCGTCGACTTTTGCAGGATGTTCCCCAACACGGATCCGAAAGAATCCTTACTCGTGCCGATGATCCACTGTTTCTCCAACAACACGTGATCGAACGAGAGTCCCGCCTCCGTGTTCACGATAGAGAATCGTGTGCGCATCGTTCCGTACGTGCCGTCACGGAATGTCTGCGCTGCCGCTACCGATATGCCTTTTCCGTACAATAATCCGCCAAGCGACGACGGAAGGGAAGCTTCGTTTTTCACGATGGCCGAACCAAGCTTCGTGCCATCCTTCGCCTGGACGACAAGCGCCCTTCGGATACCGGCAGGCTCCCGGACGAAATAGAGCGAAAACGACTCGTTCAGGTTTGCAAGCACCTCTTCGGGAAGCTTCAAACCGAGAAGATATGCAAATCTCGAAAACGCGATAGGGTTATTGTTCATGTCGCGAATCAGGAATTGCACCGGAACCGAGACGTCCATATCGGCCATCTTCGACGCCGTATCGTCGAGAATCAAGACGACGTCTTCCGTCGTGGTATCGGTAGAGTCGGTGTTCAGCTGCAGATAATTCGCTCCAGTCTCGACAAAAGGCTTTTCAATGGTATCAATCGGAACGGAAGCATTCTCCGGAGCGGTCGGCGACCCGACGGCTTGTGACGAAAGATCGTCGCCGGCAGGTGCCTCCTGAGATGGGCTCCCCTTGCCCACGATTACGAATATAGCAGCGACCATCAGCACAACGAGCACGATTACGCCGGAAACGACCAACGCCGTCCTATCGATTTTCGGTGACTGTGGACCGGTTTTCGCTTTGTTTTCGGAAAGAACTCTTGATTCTGGCGAAGAAACCGCCGCCGCGGCCGGAGCATCGCCGAGAAACGGGCTCCCTCCCGGCGCAATCGACGCTTCCTCCACGTTCTGTTCGAAGAGCTTGTCCGTTTTTTTCCCGGAGAGCTCGTCCAGATCATCCTGCATAACATGGATATGCCGATATTCTTCCGGCGTTATGTCGGCATGCGCCTCCTGTACTTCCCTTTTCGCGAACATCTCCTTGAGATCGCTCATACTGCGTGAATGAAACGGTATTTGTTGCAACGGTACAAGTATAGCATTGAATCCGACGTATAAAAAGCGACCCGGAACCGTCCGGGTCGCTTATGAACGTTTTTTTCCGCAAGCTACTCAGGATTTCCCTGACCCTCCGACTCGAGCCTGCGTACGGCCGCCTTGTGCGAAAGGTTGATACGTCCCTGACTGTCGATCTCCTTGACGACGACCGGAATGATATCGCCGACCTTGACGACGTCTTCCACCTTCTCAACACGATAATCCGCCAATTCGGAGATATGGATAAGCCCTTCCTGATTCGGCAGCACTTCCGCGAACGCCCCGAAATTCATCAATCTGGTGATGCGACCCTGGAAGAGTTCACCGGCCTTCACCTCGCGCGTCAGGTTATTAATCCATTCTACGGCGGCCTTTGCGCTCGTCTCGTCGGTCGAGGTGATGAAAACCGATCCATCGTCCTCTATATCGATGGAAACCCCGGTCTCATCGATGATCCTATTGATCATCTTGCCACCCGGACCGATGACGTCGCGAATCTTCTCCGGGTTGATGTGCAGGGTGATGATGCGCGGCGCATACGCAGACATCTGCTGTCTCGGCTCGGCTATCGTCTTGAGCATCTTTCCGAGGATAAAGAGGCGGCTTTCCTTCGCCTGTTTCAGCGCTTCTGCCAGCGTCTCCGGCGTAAGTCCGTCTATCTTGACGTCCATCTGCATGGCCGTGATACCGTCCGCGGTCCCAGCGACCTTGAAGTCCATGTCGCCGAAGTGATCCTCGAGTCCCTGTATATCCGACAGTACGCGGTACTCGCCGTCACCCTCGACTATGCCCATCGCGATGCCCGCGACAGGCTTCCGGATAGGGACACCGGCATCCATAAGCGACAGCGTCGATCCGCAAGTGGATGCCATGGACGATGATCCGTTCGAAGAAAGAACCTCCGAAACGAGCAGGATCGTATATGGGAACGACTCGAACGGCGGCAAGACCGGTAGGAGAGCCTTCTCTGCAAGCGCTCCGTGTCCGACTTCACGCCGCCCGGGACCGCGCATCGGTCGCACCTCTCCAACCGAGTACGGCGGGAAATTATAGAAGTGCATGTACCGTTTCTTCATGTCGACTTCCATCGTGTCTACGATCATCTGATCGCCGGGAGCACCGAGAGTCGTCACGGTCAGCGCTTGCGTCTCACCGCGGGTAAAGAGGCCGGTCCCATGCGTACGCGGCAACACGCCGACATGCGCCGTGATCGTCCGTATCTCATCGAGCTTGCGTCCGTCCGGTCGGATACCCTCCTTCAGGATTTTCTCATGCAATATCTCATCGGAAACCTCGTCCATTACCAGTGAAGAAACCTCACTCAGTCCGGCCGCCTGTTCCGGATACTTTTCGGCGATATATTCCTTCATTTTCTTCCCGATCTCATTGAAGCGAGCCTCCTTTTCCTCTTTCTTCCCCAGGGAGAAGAGGGCTTCGGAAAGCCCTTCCTTTCGAAGGAACGCTTTCAAATCCTCGTCGAATCCTTCCGGGCCGGCGAGCATGATGGCTTCCGACTTCGGCTTTCCGATTTCGGCGCGGATACCCTCTATGAAGGTGGCAATCTTCTGAACGCTCTCGAAACCGAACTTGAAAGCCTCCGCCATCTCGGACTCGGGAATCTCGTTGGCTCCCGCCTCGATCATGTTAATCTTGTCCTTGGTTCCGGAAATCATGAGGTCAAGCGCATTCTGCGAACTCTCGCGCTCTTCGGTCGTCGGATTCAGGATGAAATCGCCGCCGTTGATCCGTCCGACCCGAACCGCCCCGACCGGACCGTTCCATGGAATATCGGAAATCGCGAGCGCCGCCGAGGCCGCGATGATCGCCACGAGATCCGGATCGTTCTCACCGTCGAACGAAAGCACGGTGGTAACGACCTGCACCTCGCTTCTCATACGTCCGTCGAACAGCGGTCGCACCGTACGGTCCACCGCCCGCCCCGAAAGGATGGCGTCGTCCGAAGGACGGCCCTCGCGCTTGATGAAGCGCGATCCCTTGATCTTGCCTGCGGCATAATACCGCTCTTCGTAATCCACCATCAGCGGGAAATACCCGCGCGACTGTCCCGCCTGCTTCGACATGACGGCGGTCGCGAGAACGACCGTTTCGCCGTATCGGACCGTGACCGCACCGCTCGCCTGCTGCGCCAAAAGCCCCGTGGATACGCGGAGCTCGCGGCCGCCCAACTGGAGCGCCCAACTCTTCAATTCCTGCATAGCCTTGTGCTCCCGAAAGGCGTCCCGGGACCCAAAGCGCAAAAATGAGACAAGAAAGCCGTTCTTTCCTCGTTTTTGAGATTTGAGCCGCGCACGCGCTTCGGAAAGCGATATCAATGATTACCTTCCCCCATACTGTACGGAGAATCCGACGCAAAGTCAATCCGAAAGGAAAAGGTCGTCCATAGACGACCTTTTCCGATTCGCCATCCTATCTCCCCCCAAGCAGGAACGTTTTCCTGTCGGACGAAAGATTGAGAAACTCATCCGCCGTCTCGACAAGCTTCGAGCTTGCCGACTCGGCGAATCCGACGACTTCGACACGGCAGCCGAAAGTTCCCTGAAGATATTCGACAAGCGGGATATAATCCCCATCGCCGGACGCAAGAATGATCACGTCGAGCTTGGGCGCCATCTTTATGGCATCGACCGTGATACCGACATCCCAATCCCCTTTTTTCGCCCCGTCGGGGAAAATCTGCAATTCTTTCGTCTTCACGTCGTATCCGTACGTCCCGATCGTCTCGAAGAATTTTTCCTCCGTCGCCTCGGTCGTCGTGATGCCGTATGCGATGGCACGGATAAGCTTTCTTCCCGCGACCGCCTCCGTCAGCACGTTCTTGAAGTTGACCTTCTTCTTATAGACGACTCGCGCGCTGTGATAGAGGTTCGAAACGTCTACCAATATACCGACCCGTTGTTCAGCTAATTTTGCCATATCAGTATGAATAATCAATCATCAAGCACCAATGAACAAATTCCGATCACTCACCGTCGTCCCAAGCGAGTCGGCGAGTAGAGAGATCCCGTGTCGATATTCTCCACTCCAGGCATATGGAGAAAATGCATCGGAACGATAACGAGAAATCGTTTCTCTTTCCACTATACGCCCCTGACGTCGAAAAAAGAAGGACCGCCCGAAGGGCGGTCACATGCGCTACAGGCCGAGCGTCTTCTTCAATCCCTTCGCCGCCTTCTCATCCGTCTTCTCGAGATACGCGAAGAGCTTCTTCCGCTTGGCGACCATCTTGAGAAGTCCGCGGCGGGAATGGAAATCCTGCTTGTTCTTCTTCAGATGTGCCGTCAGCTTCTTGATCTTCTCAGTGAACATCGCGATCTGGTACTCCGGCGAACCGGTATCCTTCTCGTGACGCTTGACCCCCTTCGTCACCTTCTCCTTCTGCGCATGCGTAAGCGCCATACTGTTGCGTAAGCCGTACCGTCGTGCCGTGGCAAATCCGCCACGAAGCGCTTTCGCGCTTCCACCCGCACCACTGTACGCTTCACCCTATGAAATTAACCTCCACACGATAACACGAGACGAAAATATCCGCAAGCCCGCCCGCTTTATCTGTCAACTTAATCCCTGCACCGGCTCATCTCCGATGACGGACACATATGCCAGATAGAGAGCGAAGTTGTTGAAGAAGAGGTGGTCCTTCTTGGCGAGCTCGTCAAATTTCACCTGATATTCATACGGGATGTCCGTCACAAGCTGTACCTCCCCGTTCGCCTTCGTGATCAGAGTCTCGACGTTCTGATGACAGGTTTTCTGCTCATTCATCCACTCGACCATGTGCGCATCCATTTTCCCAGCATCCACTTTCGAAGTGAGTAAACAATCAGCAAAATGTCTGGACTCTTCTTCGATCACATGTAGCGAGATTGCTTTCTCCGTACCCCCTGATAAGAAACCAAGACATACAATCAACGCCTCACGAAACATCCTATCTTCACGCAGTCGTTCTCCCGAATAGTCCCGTTTCAGGCTCTCGGCAAGGTGTGTACGGTAGTATCCTTTCCGCTCCTCCGGCGAGATGGCGAACATTCTCTCTCCGCTCTGTTCGCTTGATTCTTCCGGTATCGGCATCTTCGGCTCGGGCATATCCGCAGACTCACGGATTATACGGATATCATAGCGTATATCGGCGCGAAAAAGAAAAGAAGCGGAGCCGATGTTTCGACTCCGCCTTCAGATTCCTAAACCACACTTAGCGTCCAATTCCGCACATGATTGCAATGACGCCTGCCCACGTAGCTATCATCTGAAAAATTTTCGCTATGGATATCCGAATATACATTCCGAGACTTTCTTCCTTCCATAGCCACATGGTGAGTTTTTTTACTCGCCCTTCTATCCTTGGAAAAGGGCTCGTTGTTTTTTCAAGCGTTAGCCATAGAGTGCTGGCAACAAGAAAAACCACGATGGAAACGAGTTGTGTCGTCATAATCATATCCCCCTCATCTTGTTTATGTTGAAAATTTATTTTTCGTATCGCCTCTCCTCTAGTGAGATTTTCAATTCTTCTCTTCTTCCAACTCCTTTTCTCGCGGGATGATATAGTACGGCGCGAAAATAATGGAAAAGGTTACGCCAATTCCACAAAGGAAAGCGAGGAAGTGCTGCACTTTTCCTGCAGGTATGTAGAGTAACGCTATAAAGTATAATGAGAAGGATAAAATCATAGGCGATAAGCCGAATATCCCAATTCGTACTCGTTTGCAGATGTAAATGACCTTTTTCATTTCAGCCTCCGGTATTCTTTTTTAAAATACTCTCACTTCTTATCGAAACAACACAGTATAGCGGAAAATGGAAATATTGTCGAGAGTGTTATTTTTATTTTCTTTATATTTACTTTTTTTGGCTTTTATAATACTATTATTTTGTCGACATTTATTCCACAACTTTATGATACAAGAGGTACTTGAGGAA
>CAINXS010000045.1 GCA_903854995.1 Candidatus Moraniibacteriota bacterium
CCTATCAACATCACTTTGAAAGAACGACCGCCACCTCGCTACACCTCATCGCACACCTCGTCATCCCGTATATCGAATTAAACCCGACTACTGTCCGAGACCGTTCCGGACTCGCGTGAGTCGCATGACCTCGACGGACTTCTGAATGCCGCTCATGTTCTGGTCCTTCTGGACCTTCTCAATGGCCGCATCGACATCCGCAGCCGTACCATAGACGGGAGCCGCGAAATACCGGCTATCGCCGAATATCTGCTTATTCCTCGCCCGCTGCGCCTCGACGATCTTCTCGATCGCCGCGTCGTCCTTGTCGATGAGCAGTTCCGGAAGGATATCCGGATACTTCTCCGCAAGGCTCTTTTCACGCTTTTCCCTCTGAACCGTAGCCAGTTCTTCGGTAAGCCCCTTGATCTCGTCGCGCATCGATTCGACAACCTGTGACAGGGCCGAACCTTCCGCGCCTTTCAGCCGCTCAAGTTCGGCCTGCGCCGCCTTAAGCTGCTTGTCCCGCTCCGTCAGTTTGGCGTGGAGGGCCTGGATGTTCGGATCCTGGTTACCGCCGCCGCCAGGTTTGCCGTCGCCGGCGCCTGGCTTGCCGTCGTCTGACGGGGCCGGCTTTCCGTCTCCGGGACCTTTTTCACCCTCCGGCTTCGTCTCTCCGATCATGAAGATCCCCAGCGGCAAAGCCGCCGGACCCGCGACAGTCGCGACCAGCGCGACGACCGCAGCGAAGAAAATCCGCCTTCGGTTAGAAACAATGGAATCCATCACCGCCTGAAAAATTCTCTGCATCATATGTTTGTCCGTTCTTGTATTAACAAATCCACATGCTCCCCCAACTTTCCCGCACCTCTTCAATCCTATCCCACCACTCCGGTATGATATTCAACAGTCGTATACATCGTTCCCTATCCCATTGATCAGATGGCGCACAATATGCTTTCACTTCAAAGCCAAGCATATAACGCATAAGATATTCAGATGAGACACCAGTATCATCACCAGTTGCCCAATTTAATAACTTCAATAATCTTTCAACTGATACCATCGTACTCATAAACTTGTTCGTTTTTTGATAATCCGCCGCCGAATCTTCTCGATCTTCCGCCGATACTCCCGATTCCCGACATCCGGTTCAAGCTTCGCTATCCCCTGCCGGAGACTCCTCCGCGCCTTCCGATATTTCGACCGCCACCGATGCCTCAATATCAAGAACGTAGCAGAGAGGATCATCCGGAAACGGCACCAAACTCCGAGTTTCATACGGTTTTCTCCTTAATCGATTTATAAATGCCTTCGTAGGGCCAATTTGAAGCGGAGCGTCATTGCAGACGTACACCAAAGACCCCTCTTCAACCCCAGCTGCCTTAAACGCAGGCGACAAGTGCGGCGAGGTGGCATACGTCCTCGTTACTATTTCTCCATCCTTCACGACATCAAACCAAACCTTTACATCGTTCATGTAAGGCGGAATCTGGACAAAGTCACGTAAAATATGAACTTCCATATATTTAAGCAGTTCGTTTGACACCTGCGGCCAAAATCCGCAAATCAGTTATCGCTGCAGACAATTGCGCGGTCCAATTTCCATTCGCAACCGGCTGCAGCATCGGAACATCAGAAAAATCAACAAACAGGGTCTGGCCGGCCGGCACAATGACCGACAGCAACACAGTACCGGCTGTCGCCGGGCGAATATCCACCATGACCGCACTGCCGCTTGTATTCGTAAACATGATCCATGACGGATCAACATACACACCCGCCCCAGCGGCCGCAAACAGCGTCGTCTCGGTCGTTGTCGTCAACGTCAATGCAGATTGGACCATTTGTGCCCGCACTCCGAGCGCGACGATAACCTGCTTACCAAGCAAATCAAACCTCGCGTCGACTCGATCAGCATTGCCGACTGCAACCAGATCCGCAGCTCGCGCATGACCGCCTATTTTTACTGGATTGCCAGAATCGACTGCATCATGCGCAACATTGCCAGTAATAGTAGCAGAAATACTATTCAGCAATCCAACAATCGGTTGAGTCGTCAATAACACCGTCGCGGTACGCGTACCTGACGTATATGCCGATACTCGAATCCGGAAATAGACGGTCGGCACCGTGCCGTACCAGTGACCTGCCGCAGTCGCGCTTGTTGCAGCCGCTCCTCCGGCAACCGGTATCAATGCGCACGCATTCCACGATATGCCGTCATTGGAACACTCGAAAATGACAGTGCCGACGAACGTTCCCGATAGTTGCACGACGACTGAATCAAACAGATCCATCAAAATCGGCGATTCGTCAGCTGTCAAAATATTATTTTTCAAAGCCGACGCAGAACCCTGCATCAACTCTGTATGTGAATTTGGTACGACTCTCGTCATAGCTGTTCCTTCTTGTTTTCGACTAAATCACTGAGATTGAACTGCTCGCGCTCTTTCAAAATCTCCGCGAGCTTCATGTCGGCGTCTTCGCCTCCCCGCAGCTCCTCGATAGCGTCGCGACGCGAAATCAAACTCGCATCAACCATCATCTTCATTTCCTCGACCTTCGCCTTCGTATCCTGCGGCAATGCCGGATGATACACCGGATCAGTGTGATAATCGCCATCGGTCGCGCCGAAACGATACGTAAGGATCGCACGATTCAGTGCGCGGAATCCCTCATCCCAGAACACGCGCATATAGGCGACCGCATCAAGCATGTCGTTGTATTGGTACGCGAGCGAAACGCCGGAAACCGCGCTTTTGATAGTCCCGGCGGAATCAACCAAGCACAGCTTGGTTTTTATAGCGTCACGGATATCCGACACATACGCCGCTATATCCTCCGCATCCGGAACCGTCAGATATTTCGCATCCGCACCTTTTTCAAGCCGAGTCACCTTCTTCCGGCCACGCTTGACCGCGGACTCGTCCTTTACCAAATCCGACATATAAACCAAGTGCGGATCGGTATTGTCGCCGACGCGCTTTGACCAATCGCTGGTACGGCGATTCAGATCCTGCTCTAGCCCTCGCACGGATCGCAATTTCGGCCGACCGTTCATGCCGTGCGGCTTCGGTCGATTCGGTATGAACGAATACGGCACAATATGCATCGCGTTATCGCCCTGAGCCTTTACGGCATCGTCCTCGATCACGACATACGATTCCCGCGTCCAAAACGTGGTACGTATCGTAAGAGTCATGCGGTCATTGTAAAACTCCTCCGTATGTGCGGCAGCAGCGAGCCCATCGGCGTCAAACAGAAACGAGCATCGCGTCGGGTCAACGGATCGGATCATAGCCCGCTTCGTCGTCGGATCTTGCGGATAGTACAGCACCGCCGACCCGCCGACGAGAAAGTTTTGCCCCTGCTCAAGCAGAATCGCCGACAGGTTTGACCGCTTGTACACGTCGATGATCTCCTGCTCATATTTCGAGCGCTTCGCCTTGTCCACCTCGTAGGTCTTCACGCCGATTTCAAGCACCTGCGTCCGCGGATTGATCGGAAACAATTTCCCGAGATACTTGTCCGTATAATCTTCGGAAAGATTCAGCGTCAAAACGGGCGAATCCTCGCGCTCAAGTTTCTCGGCCGCGTCCCACTGGTTGCCGTCAAAAACGAAGGAAAAAGCCTTGGCGAACTCAGATTCGCGTTCGCGTCGTCCCTTCTCCGTCGCATAAATGAAGTCGCTCGCCGCACGCACAAGCGCCGCATTCGTCGGACTCACTGCCGTCTTGATTTTATTGAAGATTCCCATAAGCTAGTAAACATTCCAAAATTTTTCAGCTCTCTGTAGACAATCCGGATTGTCAGAGCAAACCCAAACTTGATGACCAAACCGTGTTACCGCTTCTTGATTGTCACGTCCGAAATAGCATTTAACCGGCTCCATCTTCTCCTCGTATCTCACTCGTCCGCAAAATGTGCACTTATGCCGCTGCTTTTTCACCTCCGTCATACGCATCATTTTATTATTTGAAACATTCCTCCTTCATCTTCAACCAGATATCCACTCCGCATTCCGGACACGTCGCCGCCTTCGTCGCCTTTCCCTTCTCGCTGTTGTCATGAATCAAAGCAATCATCTTCTGCTTGTCATTCCATCCAAACGTCGTTGCCGGGATCATGCATATCGGACACATGAACCGACTCGCGTATAGCTCATCCGAGATCTCCATACTTCACCGTCTCAATGGTTATGCCCGATGCCGCGATGGCGAGCGCCATCAGCCAGTCGGTATCGAGATTGACATCGCTTCTCTGATAGACGGTCATCTCGTCGGCCAATGCCGGGATAAACGGCGCGACCAGCAGCCCGGCATCGATCACCGCCTGCAGGTGATCAAGCAGCTCGTCCTTACGACCGCCGCGGAAGTCAACAGGGTCCGCGATATCCATCAAAATGCCGTACAGCGTATCACCGACCCCGGTCGAGTCAAGCCGCACCTCCTCGCGCGTCTCATAGTGCGAAGCGCGGATCTCCCGCTCAATCGAAGACTGCTCAATAACTCGACCCTCGGCCGCGTTGATGTTCTCGCGCTCCTTCTCGGTCCATGGCAGTTGGAAGTTCCACGTCTTCACCACGCGCGCCGGCCGCTCCGTAACGTCCAAGCGTATCCCGACAGTCTGGTCCGACTGGCTCCCCTTGCGCCCCCGTGCGAGATCCCATCCCGACAGGTATTTCCGCCCGACCTGTGGCTCTTCAAAGGTCAGGTCGTCGCGGAACAATACCGGTACTCGGGAGGCAAACATCATCGTCCCCGTATCGATGAACTCACCATAGATCGTCTGCTGCACGCGGGCCTCACTCCACGAGCTCGTGATATACCGCAGCAAGTCATGATCGATCCAGGGATTCTCAAAAGAACTACCGCCGCGGACATACCCCCCGGCCCGCCGTATCTTCTCGACAACGCGCCAGTATGCGTTTTTCCCCTTCGGCGTTGCGAAGAAGTCCAACTGGCTATCCGCGTATTTGCGGGTACGAGGAAGGAGAATGGATTCGCGGATGAACTCAAGGTATGGCTCAAGCGCGATCTCGTCCGCACTGATGTAGCCGTATTCCTTACCTTCAACCGATTCCGCCTTCTTCTTCGTCGTCTTGAACTCCGTCTCGGACCCGAAGCGAAATCGGATCCGAGGAACCGGAGAACTGACGACCCCGTTTTTCGGAATCAATCCGAGTCGTGAAAGAACTGGACTCTCCTGCGCGTACCTCACGATCCGCGCTTGAACCATCTCCGCCTGCTCGATAGTGATCGCTATATTCAGCGTTCGATATGCAGGATCGAAGAGATGGCTCAAGATGAACCGCAAATGCTTGATTGCAATGACCTCAGTCTTTCCAAAACCGTTTCCCGGGTGAAGCGCGTTTTCCTTAAACAGCGCTTTCGACAGAAATTCAGACTGCCCATCATGCAACTTCCCTTTCAAAACGTACTCGACAAACGGCTGCCAATCCCCCTCTTTCTGAATCTTCGCGAGCGACCAAGTGATCAGATCTATCAACTTCGCATCAATGTCAGTCATACGCCCTTTCGAATCACGTCCTATTTGATATCGCCTTTTCCAACACACCCCCCTTCGAACCAAAGCCCCTACTGCTTGGGAAGTTCCTACGGCATACCGGGCGGGCCTCGTACTGCTTCGGTGTGTGTCGTCTCGAAACACTGCTGGGCGTGTCATTCGTGGCCCCTACCTTCGAACCGTATCCGTGGTGGCTTGCACGAAGGGTGGTCGTCTGCACCAAGCGCTCCCGCGTGGCAAGCTCCCCGTAGCAGAGTGGCACGCTCCTACTCGATACCCGGCTGGCCTCGTCCCGTCTATCCGGCCCCTACACCCCGCCCCGATTCGGCCAGATGTGCTTCGGAGTACGTCTACGCTCCTTCGCGCTGGTACCTTATGGCCTCAAAAGGATGGGGACTATTCCGATTCCAGGCGAAGGTGCGGACACTCACCCTCCCGCCCCCTACCGCTCCGAATCACGCGGGCGGATACCCCCCGGCCACCCTTCCCGCGTGCGGAGCGGTCCGGACCAAGAAACCCCTGCGGCCGAACTACTTGCGGGCCGTTCCGTCCCCGTCATACCGCATCCATGTATGCCCGGGGTCACCGGGGTCACTGGCGGGAGCGGCCCCCTTCGACGACTCGGGAACCGCCACCGCCGTGCCCTATTCCGGCGCCCTAATCCGGGCATACACTACTGCGCTTTGCCGTGGGACGTCGGCCCTCCTTGCGGTTTCGGCCTGCTACGCATAAGTGCAGGTTATGCGACCCCCGCTTTGCGGGGTCGGTTCGGCCTGCTGGCTTTGCCATCGGCCGACCCTTCGCATAACCTTGGCACTTATGCGACGCCCGGGGTTCTTGGATCCGACGGGGGCGATTGGTGTGTCCGCTCTTTTCCGATTCGCCTGGTCCGGTCATCCCGTCCCCGTCCCTTCGCCTCTTTCCCGCCCCTTCCCTTGGGTGGTTTCTGCTTCGTTGGATCTGGCTTGCGCTCGGGCATCGTCCGTCCGGCGGGTCCCTGCCCGCTCGGCCGGCCGACCTGCCCGTACTCGCCTTGCGGGGCTCCACCCGCGCGGGTCTGCCCGCGCGTCCGGCCCCCGCCCCCCCCGGGTGTTCCGGCCTGCTGGCCGGATCGGCCGGCACCTGTCGTCCGTCGGCGGGGCGTTGCCCGCCTTCCGGCCGTCTGTTGCGCCGGCCTGCTGTCCTCTTGCCGCGTCCGGGGCCCGCCCGGGTCGCCGGCGGACCGGCGCCCATTTTCCGGGCGTGCGGGCCCCGCGCGTCGCCTTTCCCGTAGGGTCTGGATTGGCTAATCGTCCGCGCGTCTTTTCGGCCCGAGCTTGTCGGTTCGCGCTCGCTTCCTTGCCTATGCGTCTGGTTTTGGCTGCCAAAGAACACCTTGCGTCACTGAAAAACCGTGTTTGGTTGCGGCCGTCTGGAACATGGCCATCAGGCCATCCAGTGCGCCATCATCTCCGGACTTCAACCTGTGGTGCAGGCTGACGACTTTCTCCCAGTCTGAAACGCTGAACTCATATCGCCCCGTTGCCAGTTGTCGCTGAATGTTTTCAAAAATGGAATCTGCAAGAATCGCGGACTGCATCTGATGTAGTGTCGCTCGATCAACCGCCGCGTCATATGCCTCCGCCACCTGCTGCGCGGCGTTCGTCCGGATACTCTCCTTGTAATTCGCCATATGCCGCGAGAGTGCTGCCGGCGACACCGAAAAGCCATACCGCTCCGAAACGATTGCCACCGTTTCCTTGTAGGTACGCCCGGCCTCGATAAGCCCGTGTATCTCACGCGCGTGCCCGGAATTGCATACCTTACAATCCCTCCTGCATAGAGGTGAAAACAAGTCGAGTTCTGATTTTCGTTGTGCCTTCGTTGCCATACAGCTTTTTCTATCGTTCCGCATTTTTCATTGTTGGGTCCCCGTCTTCGTTTTTCCGTCTGTCGGTTCCGAACCGATTGAACGGCATTTCTTCTTATTCACTTTTTCTTCTTTCCCTTCTTCTTCTTAGGGTCAACTGGCTTTACTAGTGACTGGTAAAATGGTTTTACTCCTATCGGTAAACTGGCTTTACTAGTAGTGGTCAAAAAAAATTGAGTTATACACCGACTTATCCACGGTCTACAAGCGTATAGCGATTCGTCTTCCGCGTCTGGTTTGATGCCCGCTCAACGGTCAAATATTCAAACTTTTCCAGTGTACGAATTGCCTTGATGACACTTGGCCGCGAGTATCGCGCTTCTTTTGCTATCGTCGCCAGGGACGGGAAACTAACCTTCTTTCCGTGGAATGTCCGAGCAGTCAGAACCAGCAGTACCGCAATTGCCGCCTTATCCAATCGCTCATCGTAGAGCGCACTGATCGGAAACCTGGCGAACCCGCTAGACTTCCATTTGCCCAGATCATTCCTGGAATAGCGCTGCAATAATGCAGATTGATCCAGGTTCATATGTTTTCCCCCCTGTTGGTCGGCTCGGGAGGTGAGCGCGAGCAGACCGACAGGAGGCACCTCTTTCGTTTTTAAACAACAAACATCACAGCCCAGACTACGAACATACTCAGGACAAACGTGATGATCGCAACTACATCTTCCCTGTTTCGATTTTGAATCGCTCGTGTCTTGCGCGCGCTCCAAAAAAAGAACTTTGCATCTTTCATTTTTGTTTGCAAAAAACCGACCAACGCACGTGCTGATCGGTATAAAACTTTCTCGAAAATATTGCTCAAATGAAC
>CAINXS010000046.1 GCA_903854995.1 Candidatus Moraniibacteriota bacterium
CTGTCCGCGGACGGCATGGTGGTCATCACCGTCGTCCTGAGTTCCAAGACCAAAGATATCATCGGCAGCGTGCAGATCACCTCGCGCGGATTCATCCACGTGAAGGAGAACTTCGATCTCGTGAACGAGACGAAGCGCAAGGTCCAGAAGGTCGTGAAGGACAACACCTCCAAGGAGACGTCCGTCGACTGGGACCTTATCCGGAACCAGATCCGCGACGTGGTCGGTCAGTTCCTCTTCACCAAGACGGAACGCCGCCCGATGGTCCTGCCGGTCGTCATCGAGGTGTAAGCCCCGATACGGCGACGGACCGAAAGACTCCCCGAAAGGGGAGTCTTTTTCGTATCATCCCGGATGCCCGTCTTTCGCCCGTTTTCGGGCCGTATGCTACAATGGGCGGGTAATTTGCCGCTACGGAAGACTATGAAACAGCGCATCTTTTCGGGCATACAGCCGTCGGGGGACCTGCATATCGGGAACTATCTGGGCGCTATCAAACAGTGGGTCGGGCTCCAGGACGAATACGAGTCCATCTTCTGCGTTGTGGACATGCATGCGATAACCGTTCCGCAGGACCCGGAAACTCTCCGAAAAAAGACGCTCGAGATAGCGAAGATCTACCTCGCGGCAGGTATCGACCCGGCCAAATCCTCGCTCTTCATCCAGTCGCATGTTCCCGAGCATGCCGAGCTTGCATGGCTTCTCAATACCATCGCGAAGAACGGGGATCTCACGAAGATGACGCAGTTCAAGGATAAATCGAATGCGATAGATTTTGAGGATCTTGATAAAGGTCTGCTGTCGATGTCGGAGAGCGCGAAGGAAAAGTCTCCGGAAATGCGTGAGGCGATCGAAAAACTTTCCTCGCTTCAGGCGGAGGGAGCAGCGTCTTCCGCCGCGTTCGAAACAGCGCGTCACTTCTTCCGGATCTTCAAAGAGCGGTTCAATGATTCCGGCGTTGGCCTCTTCGACTATCCTGTGCTCATGGCGGCGGATATATTGCTCTATGACACGCAGGTGGTGCCGGTGGGGGATGATCAGGTCCAGCACATAGAGCTGACCCGGACCCTGGCGCGGCGCTTCAATGAACGCTTCGGCGAGACCTTCCGTATCCCGGAAGCGCGAATCATGAAGGAGGGCGCGCGCATCATGGCACTCGACGATCCGACGAAGAAGATGTCGAAGTCGGCGACGAGCGCGTATAACGCCATCGCGCTTTCGGACGATGCGGAGACGGTCCGCAGGAAAGTAAAAAAAGCCGTGACCGATAGTGGGTCGGAAATCGTGTATGTAGATGACCCCGTACAATCCGACGGAACGCCGGACCACGGGGCGGGCAAACCGGCACTCAAGAACCTCATCAATATCTACACGCTCCTGTCCGGCGTCGCGATTCCCGAAATCGAGGCGAAGTACTCGGGCAAGGGGTATGGCGACTTCAAGGCCGATTTGGCCGAAGTGGTCGTCGACTTCCTGACGCCGTTCCAGGAAAAGATGGCGGGACTCTCCGACGAGGAGACGCTTCGCATCCTCCGCGAGGGTGCCGATCGCGTCCGTCCGCTCGCGGCCGCCAAGCTGGCCGAGGCGAAGAAGAGAGTCGGATTCCTCGCGTAATACCATTTAAAAATATATTCCCGATCAGTCTGTCTTTGCGAGGGCGTATTCGCCCGCGGCAATCCGGAGAATGAGACAGGATCCGGACTGCTACCTCCCGCTTTTCATGAAGAGTGAGGCTCGCGGAGACGGAGGGAAAAAGATGCTGTTGAACGCTATCGGTCTTTCCATGCCTGATCGAAAAAAAGCCCGGCGGATTGCCGGGCTTTTTATGTCTTCGTTTTGTGTTATCCACGGATGATCGCCAGGAGTTCGTCACGCTTTTCCTCCATCTCTTCCATCGTTTCAGCCTCGAGCGTGAGACGTAGGAGGGGCTCGGTGTTCGATGCCCGGACATTGAACCACCAGGTCGGATAGTCGATCTTTATGCCGTCGATACGACTCGCCTTTCCGTCGGCGAATTTCTTTTCCAGATGGGCGAGTACGGCGTCCTTGTCCGAAACCTCGCTGTTGATCTCACCGGAGTGGACGTATCGCTTGGTGTGGGCGACGATTTCGGAAACCGGCTCGACGGACTCCGCCATCAGGTTGAGGAGCAGGATGGCCGTGAGAGTGCTCGATTCTGCGACGGAATTTTCTTCGAAATAATAGTGTCCGGAAAGCTCGCCGGCGAAAACGGCCCCGGTATCGCGCATCATGCGTTTGATGTTGGCGTGCCCGACGGGGCACTCGATAGCGACGCCGCCGTGCTCCTCGATGATTTCCTTGACGGCACGCGATGAGCGAAGGTCATAGAGGATGGTCGAGCCCGGCTTCTTCTTGAGGACCTCCCGGGCGATGAGGGCGGTCATGAGGTCCATCGGGATGATCTCTCCCTGTTCGTCCACGAAGCCGACCCGGTCGGCATCTCCGTCGTACGCCATGCCGAGGGCGGATCCCGTCTCCTTCACCTTGGCGCGGAGCTCGTCGAGCGTTTCCAGGAGTAGCGGGTTCGCCTCGTGACAGGTGAACGGTTTCGTGAGGTCGTTCCACAGGTTGATGACGGAGACGTTCCCGGCGAACTGCTCGTAGATCGGGAGTTCGAGGATGCCCATCGCGTTCGCGGTATCGATGACGACCTGGAATTTCCGATCGCCGAGCTCCGCGAACGAGGCGAAGTAGGAATAGTAGGCGGGCTTGATGTCTTCTTCCCTGACGGTGCCGACGGTTTCTGCCGGCGCGAAGTCTCCGCTCATGGCGAGGTCGCGGATTTCGGCGAGTCCGGTCGAGAGGCCCACCGGTACCGCCTCTTTGAGGCAGATCTTCATCCCGTTGTACTCGCCGGGATTATGTGAGGCCGTGAGCGAGATGGCGGCGTCGATCTCGAGACGTCCCGCGGCGAAATAGACCATCGGAGTCGTAGCTAGTCCGAGGTCGATGACATCCGCACCGGAATTCGTAAGTCCGTGGACGAGTTCCTTGAAAAGCGAGGGGCTCGATTCCCGAACGTCCCGACCGACCGCGACGACCTTGGCTCCGAGGTGTTGTGCGGTCGCCCGTCCGATGCGGTACACGCCGTCCTCGTCGATCTGCGAGGGATAGATTCCGCGGATATCGTATGCCTTGAAAATTTTCGATTCCATAGAGGAGAGTTATGAGTCGAAGGTCCTGCCCGTAATGCTCCGCAAAACGTTGCAGGCGGGCGGAAGTCGAAAACCGGGGAATATAAACCCGATTCCGAAATTCCGACGAGGCCATTCTATCATTTTCCCGACCCGGCGTGAACGGCTTGAAAAATGCCTTGAAACGGGGTACTATTGCATGACTTACAACTAACAACTCACGACTTACAACATTCAAGTATTCTGACATGAGGTCGAAAAGGCGTCTCGTTGTCAGTTGTTTGTTGTCAGTTGCCAGTTTCTCCATTATGAAAGCAGGTATCGTCGGGCTCCCCAATGTCGGGAAATCCACCTTATTCAAGGCGCTGACCAGGAAAACCGTGGATATAAGCAACTATCCGTTCTGTACGATCGAACCGAACGTCGGCGTGGTGGAAGTGCCGGATTCCCGCCTCTGGAAACTCTCCGAGTTCAGCAAGAGCGCGAAGACCGTTCCCGCGGTGTTCGAATTCGTGGATATCGCCGGACTTGTGAAGGGTGCAAGCGTTGGGGAGGGACTCGGCAACAAGTTCCTGGCGAATATAAGGGAGACCGATGCGATCATCCAGGTGGTGCGTGTGTTCGAGAATGGCAACATCATTCACGTCCACGACCGCGTTGATCCGAAGCAGGACATCGACATCATCAATACCGAGCTTGTCTTGGCCGACCTCGAGACCGTCACGAAACGTCGGGACAAGACCGCGAAGGAAGTCCGCGCGAATCGGAAAGGCGCGGCGGAGGAGATGGGTTGGCTGGCGGAATTGGAACAGGCGTTGAACGGTGGTCGGCTTGCGAACGGCGTGTCGCTTTCCGGTGACCCGGCCGAGGCGTCGAGGTTCCTCAAGGGCCTACAGCTCCTCACCGCGAAACCGTTTCTCTATGTTTTCAACATGAGCGATACTGATGCGGCGCTTCCGCCGGAACTTGCCGCACTTCCGCATGTGCGGCTCGATATCAAACTCGAGGAGGAACTTATCGATATGACCGCGGAGGAAGCGAGAGAGCTGGGTATGGAGTCACGTCTGCCGGAGCTTATCCGTGAGGCGTATTCGCTCCTCGGACTCGAGACCTTTTTTACGACGGGGGAGGACGAGA
>CAINXS010000047.1 GCA_903854995.1 Candidatus Moraniibacteriota bacterium
CAGTTCGCCCTCGACGATCGGCAGGACCCACCTTAACCGTTCTTCCTGAATGGTTTCCGACATATGGATGGACATATTTGGCCAGGATGAGGGGTGAACCCCAGAGCCTAGCAAAACCGCCATATGTGTGTACACATTACCTCAGACTCTTGACGAGGCGACTCTTTTCTGCTATAATAGACCGTTATAGTAGTCTTACCAACAACAACCTCAACCAGGGCCCGGAAAACGGGTTATGCATCATGTCATCAAAGAAGAAACTAATCGACCTCGGCCTGTTTTCTGCACTGGTAGTCCTATGTATTGCGACAGTCGTCATTAACATACTCTCGCACAAACAAACCGTGGGAAAAGCTGACGAGCTCCGGAAGGCTCCGGCAAACACGTTCGTGATGATCAAAGGCGATGACGTCTTAAAGATCGTTCGTTTCTCGGAGAAGAAGGACGAAATTACCACGATCTCGCCCGATAGCACGCTCCATGTCGGCCCGGTCCTTGACCTCGCGAGACAAACCGACGAAATCGTCCCGCCCAAGCATCAGAACTACGGCGGATATGAGCACCTGTGTCAGGAGCTGACGATGCAGGCCGTCTTCACGAAGAGCGGCCCACGCTCGGCGATACTCATGGACAACGGTTCCGTCATCATACTCGACGAGCCGAAAATCCAGAATGGCCTTGTGAAGGTTTCAAAGTCGTTCGGGACGACGCAACTCGTCCCTGTGGACGACATCACGGCACATGCTGTCCGGATAGTCTCGGCAAGGCGGCACGAAGATGCCGCCGGAACCTATGACAAGCTGGTAGGTTGCTATACCAGCGACACGAAATTGCCGATACTGCAGCGTTGACACTAAAAAGGAGCTCCATCCAACCGGGGCTCCTTTCTCATTTCTCCCCCAACCCGAGCTTTTCGATTCTCGACCGGATGCTCCCTGGCTGGCGGCCGAGCATACGCGAAATGGATTCGGCGTCCGCGCCTCCAAGATGCAGTGTCCGAAGCCACTTGTCCTCGTCTTCCTTCCACGGCATGTACGCGTGGGGATATTTTTTCCGGAGCTCATCATAACGACCGGGTTCACCCGGCTTTTTTTTATTACCCCGACGACGCTTCAGCAAAGGCTGATTTCCCTTTACACCACTTTCTCCCTTTTGCTCACCTTGCTTTACTTGCCACGCCGAAGCCTTGGCGGAGGCTGGGTCCCGCGCGCCGCAAATCAACAGGAACGCGTCCTCGTCCTTCCTGATTTCCTCTTCACTGCGGGAACCATAAGACTGCTCCGCCAGACGGCTCGCCTCACGGAACAGAACGTCTCGTTCGCGCACGGCCGGGTGTATCATGAACGCCTTGTCGGAAAGACCGGTCAGCGAGATGCCGGCGAGCGTCCGAACCCGCGAGAGCGCGACGTATCCCTGGCCGAATTCGAACACGCGCGACAGGTCCATGACCGCGGCATCGAGGCTCACACCCTGACTCTTATGAATGGTCATCGCCCAGGCAAGCTTCAAAGGAAGCTGCCGGATTCGCGCGACGATTTCCTCCCCTTCCTCGACCACCCACTCCGTCGGCTCGACCGTGATCGATTCGCCGTCCCGGGTCCGCACGATCGGCAGTCGGCTTGCGGACTCGAATCCGATGACGGTGCCGAGCGTACCGTTCACGTACCCCTCGTCCGGATTGTTCTTGGTGAACATGACCGTCGCGCCTTCCTTCAGCTCCAGCTGCTCCGGAGACAGGCAGCCGCGAACGAGCGATGCGAGCGGTTTCTCGGACCCACGCGTCGACATGCGAAACACGCACGCCTTGCCAGGAAGCCTCGCCAGTGCCGCCGTATTGATCATATCGACATCCGCATTGTGCGTGAACAGCCGGGGAAGTTCCTCGTCCGGGAAATCGTCGGGTCCGATGATGCGTTCCCCGACGGACCGCCGGTGTTCTTCCGTCACCTCGTTTCGACGTATGGCGGAAAGTATCTCGAGAAACGGTCCGTCTTCCTGCCGATGCTGTTCGGAAAGGTAACAGACGACCGTGGCGAGTGCCTCCCAAGCGGACGACTCGAACGCGAATCGGGCCTTTTCTCCGCGTGAAACCGGCGGAAGCTGGAAGAAGTCGCCGACCAATACGACTTGCAATCCTCCGAAAGGAAGCGATTTTGAGCCCTTGGCATGCCGGCACATCCGCTCGACGAGTGAGAATGCGCGGGCATCAAGCATGGAAATCTCGTCGATGAC
>CAINXS010000048.1 GCA_903854995.1 Candidatus Moraniibacteriota bacterium
CCGACAACGTGGGCATCGGCGTCTCGAGCCCGGCCCAGAAACTCTCGGTCGCCGGCACCTTCGGCATCCTCGAGGGCGGCTCGACCCCGACCCACTACACCGTCTTCCAGGGCGGCGACCAGTCCGGCTCCATCACCTACACCCTCCCGACCTCGTCCGCGAACGGACTCCTCAAGAACACCGCCGGCGTCCTCTCGTGGGACACCAACACCTACCTCTCCTCCGAAGCCGACACCCTCGCCACCGTCACCGGACGCGGCGCCACGACCTCGACCGCATCCTCCTTCACGGGCGGCGCCACCATCCGCTCGCTCACGGTCGACACCGCCACCGGCACCGACGACCGCATCCTCGTCTCGGTCGCGACCGGGGGAGCGGGCCGTTTCGACGGCACGATCACCGCGGCCGACCTCACCGCCGCCCGCACCTGGACCCTGCCGAACGTGACGGGAACGATCGTCACGACCGGCGACTCGGGCAGCGTGACCGGCACGATGATCGCGAACGACACGGTCAAGGAAGTGAACCTCAACGCCACGAACGGACCGACCGCCGGCTACATCCTCTCGTATGACGCGGCGGGCGGCTTCACCTGGATCGCCAACACCGGCGGATCCGGCTCCTCGAAGTGGACCGACTCCGGTTCCTCCACCTATCTCACCGATTCCGCCGACAACGTGGGCATCGGCGTCTCGAGCCCGGCCCAGAAACTCTCGGTCGCCGGCACCTTCGGTATCCTCGAGGGCGGCTCGACCCCGACCCACTACACCGTCTTCCAGGGCGGCGACCAGTCCGGCTCCATCACCTACACCCTCCCGACCACGGCTGGTACGGCGGGTCAAGTTTTGAAGACCGATGATTCCGGTAACCTTTCTTGGGGGACGGTAACAGGTGGCTCGGGTGGTATCGGAACGGTTACCAGTGTCGGGTCCGGGAGCGGATTGTCAGGTGGGCCGATTACCGGAAGTGGCACACTTTCACTCGGTGCTCTCACTGCTGACTGGTCCCAGACCGGAGCCTTTGATATTACGCTTGCTAATGCTTCTTCCGAGCTCAAGATCATGGAGTCGGCAGGCGGCACATACTATAGTATTTTAGATGCCGGTGACCTTTCGGCAGATCGAACATATACCTTCCCGGATGTCACCGGCACCATCGTCACGACCGGCGACTCGGGCAGCGTGACCGGCACGATGATCGCGAACGACACGGTCGCCCTCACGACCGACACCTCCGGAAACTACGTCGCGTCCGTTACGAACGGTTCCGGTATCTCAGGCGGCAACGGAGGATCGGAAGGTGCGGCGCTCACGCTTGCCCTGGGCAACCTCACCGCCGACTGGTCTCAGACCGGCGCCTACGACATCGCTCTCGGAAACGCCTCCTCCGAACTCAAGATCATGGAGTCTTCCGGCGCCACCTACTACGGCATCCTCGACGTCGGAGATCTTTCCGCCGCCGACGCGACCTATACGTTCTCCGGCGTATCCGGAACGGTCTATACTTCCGGGAACGATCCGTATGACACGGAGGCCGAAATCGACGCGGCCGTTTCCAACAATGGATATCTCACCTCCTTCACCGAAGCCGACACCCTCGCCACCGTCACCGGACGCGGCGCCACGACCTCGACCGCATCCTCCTTCACGGGCGGCGCCACCATCCGCTCGCTCACGGTCGACACCGCCACCGGCACCGACG
>CAINXS010000049.1 GCA_903854995.1 Candidatus Moraniibacteriota bacterium
GGATAGGGATAGAGATGGTGCTCTACGGGGAAAGCGGCATTGTCATCACTTCGTACCGCGAGCGCTTCGCCGTCATAATCGAGAGTCCGGCTATTCACTCCAGCTTCAGAAGCATATTCGAGACCCTTTGGGCTGGTGCGAAATGAATATCGCCATCATGTTTATTCTGAATTTTCGTGATATTTTATGGTCTCGTCGAACGAATCCCGACCCATGGATACAAAATGATTGGCGACGGATATGTTTCAAAAAGCCTCCTAAGCGGAGGCTTTTTTTGCTGAAGATAATTCTATCGGTATCCCGCCAAAACCTCCTGAAATGCCGACTCGGGAAATTTACGCTCGTAGAGCGGAGTTTCAGTGATGCTGAGACGGTCCTCATACAGTTCGCGGGAATCGTTGCGATATAAGACGCCAAGCGGGAGGCGCTCCGTCTCGAGCGCGAGCTCGAAGGCCGCAACCCGGTCGGACGGATCATGATCCTCCGGAACGGGATAGGCATGTTCCTTGAACCACTGGTAGGTATTCAGTTTGTTGAAGACGACGCAAGGCGTGAATATATCCACGACGGCGAACCCGGGAAATTCGATCGCGGCCTTGATGATTTCCTTGGCGTGCGCCGGGTCGCCGACATAGGTCCGCGCGACGAAGGGCGCGTCGACGGAGATGGCGACCGCCATCGGATTGAAGGGTTCCACGATCACACCGTCCGGCTGAACCGGATTCTTCATCCCCTCCTCCGAGGTCGGCGAGGCTTGCCCCTTCGTGAGGCCATAGACCATGTTGTTGTGGACGAGGACCGTCATATCCGGATTGCGCCTGGCGGCATGGAGGAGGTGATTGCCGCCCTCGCCGTAGATGTCTCCGTCGCCCGATTCCGCGATGACCGTCAGCTTCCGGTTGGCGAGCTTCACCCCCATCGCGACCGGGATTGAACGTCCGTGGAGCCCGTTGAACATATTCACGTCCACGTACTGCGGCATCTTGGCCGCCTGACCGATGCCGGAGGCGATGACCGTCTCGGACGGTTTGCGCCCCAGGTCGCGGAGTACGTCCTTCAGGATCACGAGAAGTGGGAAGTTCCCACATCCGGGGCACCAGGCGATATCGGTATCCTGCGGCATATCGAAGGGAAGCATAGGAGATAGAATAGAGAATTATGAATTTGGAATAATGAATCTGAAATCAACGAGGAGAAAAAGTCTGCTTGCTCCCCTCCGAGAGGGGAGCTCCCCGCTTGGCGGGGCGAGGGGAGGGAGGCTCAATCAAACCCCTCCTGTATCCTCCCCTTTCCAAGGGGAGGTGGATTATTACCATGTTATCTGTTATCTGCTTTCTGTTATCCGTTCATTACTCGCTGATTACGCTTCGGAACGGAGTTCCTCAATCAGTTCCTCGACCGAGAACGGTTCGCCGGTCGATTTCAGGACGCGTCGCGAAACTTTCACTCCGAGTTCCCTGACAAGAAGATCGGCAAACTGCCCCGAGTGGTTATTCTCCACGACAACGATTCGCTTTCCTTTCAAAAGTTTCTTCACATCCGGATTGATCGGAAATACCTGAGCGAAATGGAGTCCGCCGAGCGTCTTGCTCCCCAGCTTCCCGATTACCTCTTCGAGCACTCCCTTGTTCGATCCCCAGGAAATGACGGCCGTTTCCGATTCCTCAAAATTATCGAAGGATTTCGGCATCATCGCATCGTCGCGAAGCGCATCCAGGCGGCGGAACCGCTTTTCCATCATCGCCTTACGGACGTCGAAACTCTCCGTTATATGCCCGCTCTCATCATGTTCGTCAGAGTCGACGCAGACCAGTCCATCCCCGTGCCCCGGTACCGCCCGCGGCGACAGACCATCCTTGGAAAGCGCATAGCGGTGATAGCCGTTTTCAGACTTGACGACATGTTTCGTGATCGGCATTCGGGGAACGTCTCCCGCATCGAGCGGCGAAACCGCATCCAGGAAATACTGGTCAGAAAGGACGAACACCGGAATCTGATACGCATCCGCCGTATCGAAGGCCTTCTGCATGGTTTCGATCGCTTCGGCCGGGGTGCCAGGCGCATATATCGCTCTGACAAACTCCCCGTGTCCCGCGTAGAGGGCAAGGTTGAGATCGCCCTGCTCGGTCCGAGTCGGAAGGCCGGTTGCCGGTCCGGGTCGCTGTCCGATATGGATCACGATCGGCGTCTCGATCATACCCGAAAGACTCACGCCCTCCTGCATAAGGTCGAATCCGCCGCCGGATGTGGTCACCAAGGCCCGTGCACCAGCGTATGAGGCACCGAGGCCCGCGTTGATGGCCGAGATCTCATCCTCCGCCTGATCGACGACTACGCCACATTTTTTCGCATGCTGCGCGAGAAACGCGAGTACGCCCGTCCCCGGAGACATCGGGTACGACGAAATGAAATCACATCCGCCCGCGAGTGCGCCGATGCCGAGTGCCGTCGTCCCGTCCAAAAGCAGGTCATCTTTCTTTTCCTCGTCCGGAGTAAGCGGCACCTCGATGCCCTCCGCATACGCGGTATGTCGGCCGAAATCATACCCTTTTCGCAACGCTGCGACGTTTTTTTCGACGACATCCTCCCCTTTTCTGGCAAAAGCTTTCCGAAGAAACGCTTCCGCCCCCTCGGACGAAACCCCGAGCACTCCGAGAACGACGCCGAGCGCGACAGAGTTCGCATAGAGAGGGCTTCCGCCCGCCTCGTTCGCGAACCGTACGATCGGCGTATCGATAAAACGACGGATACCATCCGAATCCGCGCCGGCTTTTTCGGCAAACACCGTCGTTCCCTCGCCGACTCTCCATTTCAAATGGCGCAATGCCGGCGCATCGAGCGCGAACAGGAAGTCGATACGGCGTACGCATGCCCGCCGCGGAGCCTTCGTGGAAGAAAGTCGTATCTCGACCGAGTTGCTTCCGCCCCGCACGCGCGACATGTATTCCTTGCAGGCGAAAACGCCGTATCCGGCATCCTTCAGGATCCGCATAAGCGCGGCCTCGACCGTCTGTATCCCCTGTCCCGCCGCCCCCCCGACCACGATGGAAATATCCTTCGAATACTGCGACATACACGCATTGGAGTTATGTTTGATTTGATTCCAGTATACCACGCCGGAAGCGGTAGCTTGCAGAAAACCGCGGGCAGTGAGGGAAAAAAAAATATTTCATCCTCCCCACTTCTTAATTTCCACTCCTCTCTCCTATTCTCCTCTCCATCCTCCTCCTTTCTACTCCCTATTCCGCCCCCTCTAACTCCCCTTCACGATCTCGAACTCATTCTCGGCTTCCTCTTCCCGATAAGATACCAATCGCCGCGACTGGTTATCTCAAAGGGAAATTTTTTGATGTTTTCCATTTCTCTCTCGATAGAGCCATCCTTTACTTTCGTCCAGGGAATAAAAACCAACCCTCCATCTTTCAAAACCCGTGAAATCTCTTCATAAAACCGATCGACATCCGCGCGCTGGTTCAAGATCGCGACGCCGACATAAACGTCAAAAGATTCATCTGGGAACGGGAGTTCAGAAAAACTTCCGACAACTGCCTGTTCGCTTCGTATCCTGCCGTTACGTATCCCGAATTCAAGATAATCTTCCCGGATATCAAGTGCCGTGACATGAATATATTCTATCTCATTCAAACGTCTCGTCGAAATGCCGGTTCCGGCGCCGATTTCCAAAGCCTCGTAATGTTTTCTTGGATTCAGTACACTCGTAACCAAACTCTTTACAGCGATAGCGAAACGATCTCTTCCTCTCTCCAACACGAACGTATCGTATTCCTGAGCAGAAACATCTCTCATCCCTTGCTCAATTCTTTTCTTTAAATCATCCTGCTCTGGTGTCCGTGGAGGAAGATTCTTTCGAAACAGCTTATTTTCTTTCATAAATCATTAATATAATTACTCGTCCGCTTCCAGCTCTCTCTTCACGATCTCGAATTCGTTCTCGACTTCCTTGAGTTTCGCGCGACTTTCCTTCACGAGCACCGCCCCCTCCTTTACCTTCGCGAGCCCCTCCTCGACATCGACTTCTTCCTGATTTTCGAACCAGGTTACGATTTCTTCGAGTTTCTTGAGCGACTCACCAAGCGACTGCTTCTTTTCCTGTGTCATACGGTTGTATGGTTACATGGTTATATTGATGAATTGTTTCATTGTCTCCTGTTCCAGGATAACTGTTAACTGCTATCTATTCACTGACTTCACTTCCGCCGAAAGAGAACCATCCGACAATCTGATGTCTATCTCCTGACCGACAGCGACATCGCCAACCTTCGAAAGTACTCTTCCCTGCGCACGAACGATGGCGTAGCCGAGCGACAAGACACGGTTCGGGTCGTACTGACGAAGCGCTCCTTCGGCTCGAGCCAGCCGTTCCCGAACATCTTTGACAGCACTCTTCCAGCCATCGCCGATCCGTCGTGTCGAGTCCTCAAGAAGAGACGAGGACTCTCGCAGCCGGTACTCGATGACCGATAATTTCGAATAAAGCGCGTTCTTCGCACGTTCGAACCGGTCGGAAACGCCCTCAAGAAAGGCAAGAAAAGTCGAGACACTTTTTTCAAGCCGATCGGAGGATTCGGAAAGTACGCGTTCGAAAGAAAAAACGATGGTTCGCTCGCTTTGGACGAGCGTCTGACGCGCCCTATCCCACGGCTCCCGGATAGTACGTGCGACCGCGGTCGGAGTCGAGACCATTCGGTCCGCCACGAGTGCGGCCAGGGTCACGTCCTTCTCGTGTCCGATACCGGCGATGACCGGAATCTCGCACTCGAAAATGGCTCGGACCAGGGCTTCGGTATTGAATGCCTGCAGGCTTTCGATGCTTCCGCCACCACGGATCACGACCAGAAGGTCATACAAGTCAGCCTTCGTTCGGAAATACTTCACGGCCCGTAGGAGTTCGATGACAGCCCGCTTCCCTTCCACACTCGAAGGATACAGATCGACCTTGACCCCGAGTCTGCCGAGGTTGGTCATGAAGTCACCGATCGCGGCCCCCTGCTCGGACGTGATAAGCGCGATACGCTCGGGAAATTCGGGAAGCAGCCGCTTCCGTTCCGGTGCGAAGGCGCCTTCGGATTCGAGCTTGCGATACAGTTCGTCGTACGCCCTCTTGAGCGCGCCCTCGCCTGCCACCTCGATAGTGCCCACCTTGAACGAAAGTTTGCCCATGGGCTTCCATATTTCCGGAACGCCCTCGACGATGATCTCGTCCCCTTCACGCAAACGTACTCCCGATACGTCGTATTGCCACCGGAAAATGAGACAGTTCAACATACTGTCATCGGCGGCATCCTTGATGGAAAAATAGACGACCCGATCACGCTCATCGACGGACGAGACCTCGCCGCGGACCCGCGCCGCCATACCGGAGAGTTCCGTGTTGAGACCATCCAAGAACTGCCCCACAGACAGTGGCTTCTCTTCCTCCCCTCCCTGACCCTCCCCTTCAAAAAGGAGGTGGGCACCGTCGTCCTCACCCGAAAAGACTCCCGTTCCTACCTCCCCTCCTTCGGAAGGAGGGGGATACAGGGGGAGGATGCCTCCGAGCGCTTCTTGTATCTTCAACATCACGCCATCGATATTTCTGTCGATATCGTTATTCCAGAAACGAAGAACCGAGTATCCACGCGCTCGGAGAAAATCGGTTCTTTTACCGTCTGAAAACTGATTCACGATATGCTGTGATCCATCAACTTCCACGACGAGCTTCTTTTCTATGCAACAGAAATCAACGATATATTCGCCGATCGGATGTTGACGACGAAACTTACAACCAAGCTGCTCGTTTCGAAGACGGGACCAGAGAACGACTTCCTGAGGGGTAGCCTCATTTCTCAACTTTTTTCGAAAAGCGAGCTTTTCCTCATCCCCTCCCTGACCCTCCCCTTCAAAGGGGAGGCGGGTGCTATACGAAGTACCCGGAAAGGAAAGATGCCCCGACCCCGCCCCAGATCGGCCGACGATCTCAAGGATTTCCTTGCCATACTGCCGGCACTTCGCATCCTTGATGCCCTTCACTTCCATGAGTTCGTCGGGTGTCGTCGGCCTGCGCGCGGCGATGCCGTCGAGCGCGGCATTGGTCAGGACGCGATATGGCTCTACGCCCTCCTGCGAGGCGCGTTTCGCCCGCCACATTCGCAATAAAGAGGAAAGGTCGGCCATAATCAGATAACAGCGAGCAGATAACAATTAGCAGGGAACAAGAATCAAAAAGGCAAGGCGTCGGACTGCTGTTTTACGAAGAAATATTTTGATGTATTTTTTTATTTTCCGTTATCCGCTTATCGTTCCCTGCTTCGCCGCGCCGGAGCCTTGACATAGGCTTGCATCGCCACGCTACACCCTCAGCGAAGGTTGGCTCCCTGTTCAATGTTGTCTGTTATCTGATTCAGAACGTCAAGCTGTCCGGACGGACGATGAGGAGAAGTCCGAGCAGGACCATAAGAATCCCGCCGAACAGATTGCACCACTTCACGTACGCCTGGGTTGACTGCAGCCTCTGCGCCCCCCAGATGGCAAGCCCGAACACGACAAGATCGTCTATCATGTAGAAAAACATGTAGAGGAGCATAAGCCCCTGCGACTTCAGGAACCCGAGCTGATTCATCTCGATGATTTTCGTAAACGTCTGTGGAATGCCGATGGAACACGCGAACTCGATGACGTTCACGGACAGCGCCAAAGAGACCACTCCGACCGCCGTAACCCACGTGAACGGTTCGGTTGCAAGTTTCCGTATCTGGCCGGATATCTTCGCCCGTTTGTGCACGTCCGTCACCAGGCAGGTACCGTCCCCACGATACCATTCATAGATAAAAAAGCCGCCGCCGCCGATCGCGATCAGTCCGACGAGCGGCGTGACGATCTGGTCAAGTCCGATGAAATCCCATGCCGTAAACCATACATTCAGGATGAGATAATACATGATCGTCTCGGCCAACAGGAACAATCCCGCCACAAACATGATTTTCCGACGATCGCCGAATTGGATCAGTACCAGAAGGAACGTCACGAGTACCCACAGCGCGCAGGGGTTGAAACCATCCACAAATCCGAGAATGGACGCGAGCGCCGGAAGCGAGTACCCCGAAACGTCTTTCGGACCGAAAAACGGGATCGACACATAGAGCGGCTCCTGCGCGGGAGTGACACAGATGGTACCGTCGCTGCACGTACTCCCGGCATTCGCTTCGATGCGGGCGTCCTCGTTCGAAAGAATCGCATCAAATCCCGACGGGCCGCCTTCGGCGATTCCCTTGTCGACGAGTTCCTCGATGCGCTTCCCGGTCGTATCAGCGATATCGAATCCCTGCAAGATAGTTCCTCCGACGGCCGTTATCGGCGTCGACTTCGAAAGCCCTTCAGCCGAAGTCGTCCGGTCAAACAAAGCTTTTCCTTCCGCGCTTCCGATATCGATGAACCGCACGTCCACGTCCCCACGCCGGCTGACCAAGGCGTTCAGAAAAATCTTCTCTTCCTCGCAATGCCTGCAGTCCTGCCGTTCGAGCACCTCGATGCTTGCTTTCCCGGCGGCAAAGACACCTCGGACGGAAAAGGCCGTGCCTAAAAGTATCAGGAAAAGAAACACAATGGATTTCCGGTTTCTCATAAATGGGTAATCACTGTTGATTCATTGTACCCCGAAAGGAAAAACCGTAAAAGTATGCTATGATACGGGGGAAAACAGACGTCCGTCAACGAACATGGAACCGATCATCTCCATCGATAAGCTCAGGGTCATCTACAACCAGGGCAAATCGAACGAGTCCCGAGCACTGGAGGAAACCAACCTCCAGATTTTTCCGAAGGAGTACGTCATCATCTACGGGCCGTCCGGATGCGGAAAATCGACCCTTCTCTACTCCATCGCAGGACTGCAGAAGCCTACCTACGGGGATATCACCATCAGCGGAAAGGCGTTCTCCAAAATGACGAAGCGCGAAAAGCTGGAACTTCACCAGACCGGGATCGGCCTCATCTTTCAGGCATTCTACCTCATCCCTTCCCTCACCATCCTCGACAACGTGTGTCTCCCGAAGGCATTCAGGGGAGAAAGACGCACCGACCGCGAGAAAGACGGGATCCAATCCCTCCGCCGCTTCGGAATCGTGGAACAGGCCGACAAGTACCCTAGTCAGCTCTCGGGCGGCCAGAAACAGCGTGTCGCGATCGCACGAGCCCTCGTGAACAGGCCGCAGATCGTCCTTGCCGACGAACCGGTCGGGAACCTCGACAGCGAATCGGCCCGGAACGTGCTCCAGATCCTCAAGGAGCTCAACGAGGTGGACCAGCAGACCATCATCATGGTAACGCACAATCCCGAACATCTGGCCTATGCCGATCGCGTCATCCATATGCGTGACGGCCGGGTCATCAAGGAGGAGGTGAACCGTGAAAAACGTCCGATCGACGATACGAAGAAAGTGGAGACGATACGGGAAGAAGATCCGGAGACACGAGAACTCAGCCTCCTCATGTCCTCGTTCAGAAGCCTGCTCCCGCAGCAGGTCAACATGCTTCTCGTTCCCTATAAGGCGAAGCAGCTCCTCAGCCACCTCTTGTCCGATCTCAGCGAGGAGCAGATCTCCATGGCCGAGACGCTCGTCCGAGAAGTACTCTTCCATAACATAGAAAGCAAGGCGCTCATGGAGCGACTCGACCTCGACTATGACAAGGGCGGCGGCGGCTGGAACCGGACTCGGGCGGAAAACTTCGCCTTACGGCTGGATCAGATTCTGGAACAGGTCGAATCACTCAAGAAATCAAACGAAGAGGCGGCATCGGGATTCGCCGATTATCTCATCGCACATTTCCACATCACCCTCGATGCGACACAGATGCTGCGGCTCAGGAACGTCCTCGCCCTGCGCATCGGGAGCAAGATCGGCCAGACCGAACTGAAAAAACGGCTCGACATGTCGCAAAAGCTCGGAGGGATCGGTCTCCATACGCAGACCGCGGAAAAGGTCGCCCGTGAGACGGAAATGATAATGCTTCTCAAGTATTCCTGATAGGATATGCTGTTCACCGACCTCCTGAAACTTTCGCTCCGTATGTTCAAGGCCCGGGCCCTCCGGACCTTCCTTACGGTACTCGGCATGGGTGTCGGCATAGCGGCCATCGTTTTTCTCGTTTCCTTCGGGTACGGGCTACAGGAAACGCTCCTGAAAAAAATAACGACGTCCGACGCCCTTTCGACGCTCGACGTCGCTGCGGAAGGAGCTGACGCACCGAAACTCGACGGCTCAATCGTCACGAAGCTCACCTCTTTTCCGGAAGTCGAGGCCGTCGTCCCCGTAAACGAGCTTCGTGGACAGCTGAAGATTTCCGGTATAACGCTCGACTCCGGCATCATCGTGGCCGCACCGAAATATTTCGGCCTCGAAGGCATCAAAACCGCCTCCGGAAGAATCAATACCGATACCGGCTCCGAGATAGTGATCACCTCAGGCGTAGCGAAGGCGTTCGGCAAGGAGCCGAGCCAACTCATCGGACAAGGCGTCTCACTCTCCATGTTCATACCGAAAACATCCGGCTCCGGCGAAACGACCGTTTCTCCGACGAACACATTCACGATCGTCGGGATAGCCGAGAGCGACGAGAACCTGTTTTATCTTTCGCCGGGCGCCTTCAGCGGCATCAACCTCCCGCCGGCGACAAAGATTAAAGTAAAAGGCTCTTCCACCGCCGCCCTTCCGGAACTTCGCGACCGGGTACAGGTGCTCGGACTCACCGCCTCCTCGATTTCGGAAACGATAGACCAGGCGAACAAGGTCTTTCAGGCGATCCAACTCCTCCTCATGTCGTTCGGTGTGATAGCCCTGATCGTTTCCGCGATCGGCATGTTCAACACGATGACCATCACCCTGCTCGAACGCACGGAAGAGATCGGCATCATGAAATCGATTGGCGCCTCGCCGGGTTCCATCTCGATCATGTTCATGATGGAGTCCACTCTCATGGGCCTCCTCGGCAGTCTCATGGGCATTCTCATCGGCCTCGTCGGAGGAGAAACCGTCAACATGATATTCAACGTCGTCGCCACCAACTTCGGAGGACAGAAGGCGGATCTCTTTCTTAGTCCCATCTGGTTCCTACTCGCGATCATCTTCTTCGGCGCCTTCGTCGGTTTCCTGACCGGTATCATCCCTGCCCGCAAGGCCGCCAAGACCGACGCCCTCGAGGCCTTACGATACAAGTAAGGCTCTTCCTTTTTTTATCATTGTTCATTCCCGACCGCAGAGACACAAAGACCGATACTCCGAAAATGCCGTTATGGAATAGGCCGGTGCGAAAAAAACCAAACCGCACGACGACGCCTCCAATCTGAAAAATCAAAACCGCTTCGAACTTTCGAACATGGAGTTCATATCCACGCCCTCTAATTTCCTAGGATCGATAGTTCCATTTTGAATAAGCGCAATATACCGCAGAAAAAATGCCCCTCTATACAGGCTTAGTGGGCCTGCAATCTTATTTTCGCATAGAAGGCGTCCTGTTTCGTAGCTCGTGTCAATCCGCTCCTGTTCTTGCCTAAGCCAGTCATCCAAACCCTCCGATTTCGGAGAAAAATCAGCTTCGATTTCACGTAGTCCCAGCTCATGATTTTCCGAAAAAAGTTTCTCCGCCTCCTCAAGTTCTGATAACAGCTCCGCCACCGCAGGAGAGCTCTTCCGAATCTTTTCGATCTCCTTTTGCTTCTTCGCTAAAAAAGCCTCGTGATCTTCGAAGTCGTTCCCGGAAAAACTGGACGAGCTCTCCTGCAGATAATAGGTCTTCAGATATTCCAACAGACCGGGCATCTCGCCGGGGTTCGAAATTTTCGAAGAAATTCCCTCGAAAAGCATCTTCTCCCTGTTTTTGAGTTCGGAAACAGCCTGATCTTTCTGTTTCTTCAGTTCCCTCTTCCTGATCGAATACTCCTTTTCCAATTCTTTATTCTGTCGGGCGCGCTCCTCCAAAAAAGGCCTCAGCGCTTCCAAAGCGACCTTCTCATACGCATCCTTTAAAAGGACTACGTCCCGATCCACGACATCCTTGCACTCAAGCGCATATCGCATCCTTTCCTTCTCCTCCACATCCTCGTCCGAGTTCTTTCCTTTGTCATCGACGGCCTCCTCACCGCCGGCATTGATATACGCCTGCTTCAGCCCTTTAAGAAAGTTCTTTTCTTCCTCATTAAGCTTTTTGGCTTCATCCGCATACTTCGCACGAATGGAAGAAATCCGAGGTTCGTAAGAAATCGCGTTCTGATAATAATGATTGTCCAAACGGTGCGAATTCTTGAAAAATTCGACCAGGAAGTCATCGAGTCCGGCCGGGGATTCTTCCCGCAAGGAATCGAGAACCCCGGACAGTTCCTGTTCATACTCATCCATCAGAACGCCTCTCTTTTTCTCAAAGGCGCCCTTGGCGAACTTTTCAAGGTTGTTATAGCCTTGCCATAAAAAACCCTTGTCTCCAAGTTCTTCGAAGGTCTTCCCTTGGTTCAACTGGGCGATCAACTGTTCAAGGGTCAACTTCTTTTCCTCATCTTCCCATTTTCGGTAATGTCGCTCTCTCTCATTGTATTGATGTTCGGCAATCTGTTTCATTACAGGAACAAACGCGGCGGTGACGGCGACACCCGCCACGGTGCCCTTCAGCAGCATCCGTTCTCTCTTCTCTTCCCGCCTTCTCGCCTCGGGAGTAAAGTGCTTTTCTATGAAGCGAAAATCCGGTTCGATGTCACCTGATCCATTGGCAACGATGTACCGTTTAAAGACATCAATCGCCCTCATCATCTCCGCCCTTTCCTCTAACGAAAATTTTTCGGATTCATCTTCGACTGAGAGGCGGCCCTTTAGGGCTTCGATTTTCTCCCCCTTCGGATCCCACCGATACAATCCCCGGATAAAATCCATGTAGCCAGCGCCTTGGACGGAATCCAAAAAAATCTCGATCTCTCTGATCGGAACTTCTGTCCGCTGGTCACTTTCACTACCGATGAAACCATGTTCTCTTTCTCCCATAAGTTTGCATCATTCATAGGATACCCCTCCTTTAGTATATAGGCTCGCCGCTTGAGTAACAAGGAGTGGACGTCAAGGCGAGCGCCCCTATGCCAGCAAACTACGAATGTACCACTTTCACTTCTTCCGGCTGGCACGGACGCGATCGGTCTCGTTCAGTACCTGCTTACGAAGCCTCACATTCGTCGGCGTCACCTCGAGATATTCGTCGTTCGACATGATTTCGAGACCGCGCTCGATGGACAGCTCCCATGGCGGAGACAGTTTCAACGCCTCATCCGCTCCGGAGGAACGCATGTTCGTAAGGTTCTTTCCCTTCACCGGGTTGACGGCCATATCCGAGCCCTTGGAAGTGTTCCCAACGACCATCCCCTCGTAGACCTCGACCGCCGGACCGATATACAGCGTCCCGCGTGTCTGCAGGTTGTCGAGCGCGAAAGCGGCCGTCTTGCCCGCGATCATCGAAATCATCGAGCCGACATCGCGATGGTCGATTTCTCCGACGAACGGCCGGAAACCGACGAACCGACTCGAGAAGATCCCCTCCCCGCGCGTATCGATGATGAATTCGTTCCGATATCCGAGGAGACCGCGGGTCGGCGCCTCGAACACGAGCCGCTGATATCCGCCGCTCCCCTCCTTCATCTCGGTCATGAATCCCTTGCGACGCCCGAGCTTCTCGATGACCGTCCCGGAGGATTCCATCGGACATTCGATCGTCACTTCCTCGAACGGTTCCTGCTTCACGCCGTCCACCTCCTTGATGATGACCTGCGGCTGCGAAACCTGTGTCTCATACCCTTCGCGTCGCATGTTTTCCAAGAGAATCGCGATATGAAGCTCTCCACGTCCGTACACCTTGTACCGGTCCGTCTCCGAGAAATCAATCTTGAGTCCCACGTTTATCTCGAGCTCCTTTTCCAAACGCTCGCGAAGCTGCTGATTCGTCACGTATTTCCCCTCACGTCCCGCGAACGGACTGTCGTTCACCAGGAAGAAGAGCGAAATGGTCGGCTCGTCGATATCGATGGCCGGCAGAATTTCCTGTTCCGCCGTCGTTGAAATGGTATCGCCGATCTCGACATTCGGAAGTCCGGCGAGAAGGACGATATCTCCCGCTTCCGCCACAGGAATCTCCTCACGGTCGAGGCCCTTGAACGTGAAAATTTTCACGATACGTCCATTCTCGGACTTTCCCTTCACGTTGCGCACGAGCACCTGGTCTCCGGTCTTCACCTTGCCCTCATACACGCGGGCGACGGCAATGCGACCCAGGAAATTGTCGTATCCGAGATTGAACGGCTGCGCGCGCAAAGGCGCCGACGAATCATGCAACGCCTCGGGAACGCGCTCCAGAATCGTATCGAGAATCGGGGAAAGGTCTATACCCGTCTCATCGAGCGAGCGTTTCGCGATTCCCTCGCGGGCGATCGCATAGAGTACCGGGAAGTCGAGCTGTTCATCGGTGGCGCCGAGATCCAGAAAGAGCTCGTATACCAATTCGGCGACGATTTCCGGGCGCGCCGCCGGCTTGTCGATCTTGTTCAGGACGACAATCGGACGAAGACCGAGTTCGAGTGATTTCTTCAGCACGAAACGCGTCTGCGGCATCGGACCTTCCTGCGCGTCCACGACGAGCACGACATCGTCAATCGAACGGAGCACGCGCTCCACTTCGCTTCCGAAGTCGGCGTGTCCCGGCGTATCCACGATGTTAATCTTGGTATCCTTGTAATAGAGCGAGGCGTTTTTGGCATAGATGGTGATGCCCCGTTCCTTCTCGAGTGCGTTCGTATCCATGGAAAATCCTTCCTGGGCGTAGCCGGTCTGCTTGAGAAGCCCGTCGGTCAGGGTCGTTTTGCCATGATCGACGTGCGCGATGATGGCGATATTCCGTATGTGCATAGGTATTTCCGCTAAAAGTATGTGATGAAATCCGGTCAAAAAGGGTCTAAAAACAAAAAGGCGCCATCGCCCTTTCTTCGCGTAGCCATTATGTGCCGAAAGACGGATTCTGTCAAAGAGACGCCATAAATCATGTGTTAGAAAAAAATAGAAACTGGACTTCGTAAAATCTAAAACCGGACTCCTGGCAATTTTTCCGATTTCTCGAAAGTTTCCCCAAGAAACTCAGATTCTCTCCAAAACCGGACTTTCACCATCCCGGATACCGTATCCGGTATCATTTTCAGGGTGACGGTGTCCTTCGGTGTTCCGTTTGGGACCCGTATCTCATTTCCGTATGCGGATATGCGTCGATACGCATCGACGACGCGATCAATCTTCAATGAGAAGATATCATCAATCGTCACGCCACCTTGAAACAAAAGCGGTCGGAAAAGTGAGCGTCCTTCCGAGAGGGCTGATTCAAACCGGTTGACAGGAACCTGTTTCGTTGTCGAATGCACCCATCTCGTGTTGTATGTCTCGACGAGATCTTTCAATATCTCACGCACCCCTTCGATGGAATCGATGCCTTCCTTCGCGGTCGTACGGACGATCCGATCCTGTATCCATCGATATGGTCGTTCGATTTTCCCCTTTGCCTGTGGGGAAAGAGCGTATATCGGAGTCACTCCGCATTCTTTCAATACGCTTCGCCATTGCGTATCCACATCATCGGTGAATTTCGAATAGGTAGCGAACGGACGAAGCTTGTTCCGATCTTTCACGTATCGGAAGATGGCATGTTGATCCGCATAATATTTCATCGGGCAGCCATACTGCAAAAAGACCGATTTCAAGGCCTCAATATGAGCCCACGTACTTTCTGTCTCCACGAAGTCCGCGTACAGGAGGAGTCGCGAATAGTCATCGATCGTCGTGATGAGATACCATTTTTTCTCGACGAACGGAGACCATCGATGAATCGAGCTGTCATGCTGCGCGAGTTCGCCAGGCATGCTCGTGAGCACTTCACGGTCATGGACCGCATGTACGCGTTTCTCAAGAAAGAATCCGTTTTCTTTGGCCCGGCTGATGATGGTCGGTACCGAAACGGGAATATCTTTTGATGCCAGAATATCTCTGACTGCCGAATAGTTGCAGCTCCGGACAGGAAGAGTCTTGTCATCGATGAGCTTTTTCTCCTTGGCGAGTTCATCTAAAATAGCATCCTCTGATTGCTTGGAGATCTTTCTGTTTCCTGCGTTTCCCTTGTGAGCGAGGATGAATACCGATGGATCGTTCCGATACTCGGAAAGCAATACGAAAAATCTTGCCCGCTTCACCCCGAAAAGAGCGAGTGCCTGTTCAAGTGGTATATCTTTTGCTAGATAGTTCTCAAATATCGTCCGGGCCTGCTCGGTCGTGAGTCGCTTGTGGACCTGTTTCGTACCCATAGTTCGTGGCTCTAATGATGAACCAGGAAGTATGTTCGGAAATCGAGAAAACTGGAAATTTTGCGAAAAAGTCCAGTTTCTATTTTTAAATCAGTCCAGTTTCTATTTTTTAATAACAACCATAAATCATGTTGACTTTCGACCAAAAATGCTGTATACTGTATGTAGAAGTGAAAACGGGTGCCCTCCATGGGGAACCCGTTTTTCCTTTGAAGAAGCAAGAAAGTCTAAGCCGTAACACAAACCTATGGAAAAGAATTCCATGGTGCCGTCAGGAGACATCCACGGCGCGACCGAGGAGTCAAAGTCGTGCGACAGATGTCGTCGACTACAGGAGAGCGAGGAAACGGCCTTTGCCTTCCTCCTGGCCCTGATGCCGGTCATCACCCTGACCCTTTTCGGAAACATGGGGCTGTTATAAGCCTCGGTCCCCATACGAAAAGACGCCCTCTCGGGCGTCTTTTCGTTATTCACGGTAGAGATAAGAAATCCTCGTCTCTACGAAGTCCATTTCAATCATGTGAATATCCTATTCCTCAGCCAAGACGACGCGATACCCGTCAACCGCGTCTATGCGCCGAATACCGTCGATGTGCTTCTCTTCAGCTTCCCATAATTTCCGGGCGGAAACCTTCGCAGATGCTTCGTCCGAAGCGGCAACGAAAACCATCCGGTGATCCTCCATAAGGCTCTCATCGTCCGTCTTTCCTCCCAATAGAACAGCGTAAAGATATCGGTCCATAGTCATTTTCTTATTTGCCCTTTCTGTTTGAGGTAGAGACGGGGCATGCCCCGTCTCTACGTTCCAGCGCCTTGTTCCCTGTCACCTTGTTCCCTGGTATCTGCTCACTATTCCATGTAATATGGCTACTTCCGGATTCCCACGACCTTCACGGCTTTCCGCATCCGTTCCGCAACCTTCTCGAGATCGACCGTTTTTCCTTTCGCCGATTCTTTCAGTCGCGGATCGAGTATCGTCATATCACGGAACTCCTGGAGGTAATAGGCTCGCGCGCCTCGGATAAGTGTGGCGATGCCATCGAAGTCCGCCTCGGTATGGATGCCGGGCACCACGGTCGTGCGGAACTCATACGGGATGCCGCTCTCCATTGTCAGGCTGATGCTTTTTCGTATCTTGTCCTCGTCTACCGAAACACGTGTCGTCTCGGAATACCTGTCGATACCGTTCTTTATGTCCATCGCGATATAATCGACAAGTCCGTCGCGGAAGACCTCCTCCAAGATCTCCGGCCTCGTGCCGTTCGAGTCAAGCTTCACCGAGAATCCCATCTTCTTTATCTTTCGGATGAACGGGACGATGTCTTTCTGCGCGGTCGGCTCCCCTCCGGTGATGCATACGCCGTCAAGCTTCCCTTTCCTGTTTTCGAGAAAATCGAAGAACGTCTTCTCACCGTCCTTGAAGGAAGCGACGGCATCGGGCGTCAGTTCGACCAATTCCGGATTGTGACAGAACGGACACCTGAAATTACACCCTACCGTGAACACGGTCGTGGCGATTTTTCCGGGATAATCGATGAGGGTCATCTTCTGAAAGCCGGCGAGCAACATAGGAAACGGGGACGGATAACCCGCGTCCAGTTCGTAAACGCGGGCTTCCGTCATTTCAAAGATGAGAGACCCTAGCAGTCACAGGCCGTCATGGTCGACGCGAAGGTCATGCGGTCCTGGAATTCCTGACGCTTCGCCTTATTCCACTGCTTGATCGGGCGGATATATCCGACAATCCGCGAATAGACCTCGGCCTCCTGGAAGTTCCGGAGGATCGGGTCAGCCGCGTGGCAGGCCTCGCATTTCACGAACGACCCGGCGGCCGTCTTATACGGCATGAACTTCGCGCCCTTCGTTATCTCCTTCCCGCAGTCGTGGCAGATATGCTTCTGCATATGTTTATGTTATCCGCTTATTATTTATTGATGATGGGAATCGATGCCTACTCCGCGACCGAGAACTCGTTCGTTCCGGCATCCGCCACGCACTGCGGGCAGACATGATGCTCGCCGGCGATGTACCCGTGCACCGGGCAGACGCTGAACGTCGGCGTGAGCGTGAAATACGGAAGCTTATACTTTTCGGCTATGCGGCGCACCAGGTTCTTCGTGGCATCCACGTCCCAGATCCGCTCCCCGAGGAAGCCGTGCAACACCGTGCCGCCCGTATACTTCGTCTGGAGCCTGTCCTGCAAATCAAGAGCCTCGAAGATATCATCCGTGAATCCGACCGGCAACTGCGACGAGTTGGTATAGTACGGCTGGGCACCATGCTTCCGGACGGCCTCGTCGTTGGCGAAATGGATATCCTTGAACTTCTCCCGGTCTATCGCGGCCAACCGATGGGACGTCCCCTCTCCCGGCGTGGCTTCGAGATTATAGAGGTTCCCGGTCTCCTTCTGGTATCCGATAATGCGCTTGCGCATGCGTTCGAGCGTTTTTTCCGCGAATGCCTGACCCTTGCGCGTCGTGATGTCGGTCCCGAGCAGGTTCACGATCGCCTCGTTCATGCCGATGAGTCCGATCGTCGCGAAATGGTTCGCCCAGTATTCTCCGCGTCGGGCCTTGATCGGGGCAAGGTAGAACTTGGTATACGGATAGAGGCCGCGATCGGTCATCTGTTCGACAAGCTTTCGTTTGATTTCGAGACTCGCCTTGGCGATATCCATATTTTTTTCAAGCCGCTCGAAGAAGTCCTTCTCGTCCTTGGCGACATAGCCGAGTCTCGGCATATTGATCGTCGCCACACCGACGGAACCGGTCAAAGGCGCCGCGCCAAAGAGTCCTCCCCCTCGCTTGTGCAATTCGCGGTTGTCCAACCGGAGACGGCAGCACATGGAACGGGCATCCTCGGGATCCATATCGGAATTCACGAAGTTCGCGAAGTACGGGATACCGTATTTGGCGGTCATCTCCCAGATCGGCTTGAAGCGGTCATCCTCCCAATCGAACTCCTTGGTGATATTGTAAGTGGGAATAGGGAACGTAAAGACGCGGCCGCTCGAATCCCCTTCCATCATGACTTCCGCGAACGCGCGGTTTATCATGTTCATTTCCTCCTGAAAATCGCCGTAGGTCTCCTTCTGGGGCTCCCCGCCGATGATGACCGCCTGCCCTGCGAGCGCTTTCGGAGCCGTGATATCGAGCGTAATGTTCGAAAAAGGCGTTTGGAAGCCGACCCGGGTCGAGACGTTCATATTGAACACGAACGACTGGATGTCCTGTTTTACGTGCTTGTATGAGAGCTTGTCATAGCGGACGAACGGCGCAAGCAGCGTATCGAAGTTCGAAAAGGCCTGTGCGCCGGCGACTTCGCCCTGGAGGGTGTAGATGAAGTTCACCATCTGTCCGAGCAACGCGCCGAAGTGCTTCGCCGGCCCGGACGAAATCTTTCCCGGAACGCCCGTGAATCCCCTACGGATAAGGTCGTGAAGGTCCCATCCGCAGCAATAGGCAGAAACCTGCTGAAGGTCGTGAAGATGCACGTCCCCGTTCTCATGCGCCTTCCGGATTTCGGTCGGATAGACGCGGTTCATCCAGTAACGGGTACTCACGATGGAAGCAAGGTAGTTGTTGAGACCCTGGAGGGAATACGCCATGTTCGCGTTCTCCTTGACCCGCCAGTCCATCTCCTTCAGGTACTTGTCAACCAGGTCGGAAGAATCATCGAGCGACTTCTCGATCTCACGGAGTTTTCGCCGTTCCTCGCGATAGAGGATATACGACTTCGCGGTCTCTTCGAAATCCAGGATCATGAGCACACGTTCGACGACGTCCTGCACGTCCTCGACCGACGGCATGAGCCCCTTCTTGAAATCCTTGCGCAGGATGCTCACCGTCTTCGTGGCGACCTTCTTCGCCTCGGCGACGCCCCCCTCCCCAGTCGTCTCGAGCGCCTTGGTGACGGCGGCCACGATCTTCCCCTCCTCAAAGGGAACGGTCCGGCCGTCACGCTTCACGATCTTGCTGAATCCGGACGGGCTGGCAGCCTTCGCGGCCGTCTTTTTCGGAGCATTCTTCGCGGCCGGAGCCTTCCTTGCCGACTGCTTCGCAGCCGTCTTCGCGCCCTTCGCCGCCTTCCCTTTCTTTTCAGCCGGTACCGCTTGAGCCATACTCCGTTTTATTGTCTTATTATCGTTTTTTCAACTATATGTTGTGGTCGCAGATGAAATATTAGCACAAGCCAAGAAAGCCTGCAAGTGTCGCTTCCCTCAGCCTTTTTTCGTCCCTACGCATCATTCGGAAACATCCCCCACACTTTCTTGGACACGAAAACCGGCCCGACACTCGGTCGGACCGGCTCATATGTATGCGTTCACGGGATTAACGGCTTTCCTCTATGCCTGCGACCCGCGCGACCTTCCTCGAATACAGGTCGACATTGCCTATCCATTGGGCAACATCTCCCTTGGAATGGCCCGAACAGGAACGACCGCATTTCCACACGATCAGCTCTTTCGGCGTGTTCAGGGAAAGGCCGTTCACGAGATAATCGAGTCTCGAGCCGACCACGGCCACAGCCTCCTTCGGACTTCCGAAACACGAGTATCCGCTTGCGGTCACGTTGTCTCCGCTCCCGCGATAGCCCCAGTAGTTGTAACAGGTTTTCCCCGCCGCGTCCTTCGGGGAAAACTGTCCCCAGTTCGATTCGTGCTTCGCGATGGAAACGAGGTATTTCGCCGTCTCCGGATCCTGCAGCGCGATGTACGGCACCATCGCCTCGATCGGCTTTCCCTCCACCATCTTCGTGACCTCTTTCTCGAATCGCGTCTTTACGGGCCTCACGTTCTTCGGAAGAGTTGACGTAGCGACCTCTATTCCGTACGAGGTACCGGCAGAGGCGGCGGAAATCAACAGCGCGAAGAATCCGACGGACACCAGAAGTACGGTAAGATACAGGGTGCTTTCGTCTATCGGCGTATTCGATTTTTTTCCGTTTTTCACGGATACCGACGTTTTCCGTTTCATATTCATTTTTTCTTTTTTCCCTTATATAAGGGCTCTTCTCTGGTTTTCAATATAAAAAGACCGGGTCACCCGGTCTTTCCACTCATATTGAACTACATACAGTATAGCACGCCCGAACGGAAAAATCAAGACCGGCCACCAATTTAACGGAGCCGGTCGAGATAATAGGGCGGCCTGTTCATGCCTGCGAGTAGTTATAGATTTCGCTATGCGACAGGATATCGCACACCATGATCTGGTTCTTCTCCGACTCGCACCATATGAAAAACAATCCGTTTACGATCTTCGTGGCCCTTTTCAGCCGCAAGGACGCATCTTTGAGATTTTTCGACCGGATAGTGAACGTTTCAACCCCTCTGCAATAATTCTCTTTAAATGCATTCTCCAAGAGAAATCGCATTCGTTTTCTCCGACGGCCCGACTCGCCGTTCCGATCGAGTTCGGAATACTTGCGTCCGAATGCATCTGAGTAGCTGATCCGAATACCACCGGCAAGAGAAACTGGCAAATCGGACTCGATGTGATGTGCGCCCACATCCGATTTTTCCTTCTACGGATCGACAGATACGCGACAACGTCTACGAATAGGCATACTTTCCCTGTTTTGATGTTAACGAAGTTCCCGTAAATCGTATGGATGATATCGAAGGAAACGGCACGCGTCAAATTGAACCGTCCATGTTCCTTGAAAGAACACCCCCGATGACTTAGAGTATGCGTATGGACCGCGACACCATAAACAGATTTTCACGTCTCGCTTTTCTCTGCATACTCGGCGGCGTCTCGATCGGGACGGCGTTGTTTTTCGCGCCGGACATGTTCTCACTTCAAGACGGTAGACCGGGATGCGACACGCCGATCCATTGGCGCCTCGGAGACGTCGATTCGCGGTTTCCACTCGACCGTGACGCCTTTCTTAAGACCGTGATCCGAGCCGAGGCGTTGTGGGAACAGCCGCTCGGAAAAAACCTCTTCGTATACGATCCGGACGCCTCGTTCGTCATAACGACCCAGTACGACGACCGGCAGAAAATGACATACGACACGCGAAACCTCGAGAAAAAAATCGACCAGTACAACAGATCGGCGGAAACACTCCGGGACGCATACGACACGAAACGATCCGCTTTCGAGCGGGGTCAGGAGGCGCTGTCGCATCGTATGCGTGAATTCGAGAGCGATCTTTTTGCCTACAACGCCGACGTGAGCCGCGCGAACGCTTCCGGCGGGGCTTCGCAGGAGGAGTATGCCTCACTGGAAAAAACAAGGAAGAAGCTCGAAAAGGAACAGACTGCCATCAACAAGGAGTCCGAACGGCTCGGCAAGATGGCCGGCGACGTGAACGCCACGGCCGAGAAGCTTAACAGCCAGACCGCGTCCGTACAATCGAACCTTATCGAGTACCGCCGAAAATACGGCGAACCGCAGCCGTTCATCCAGGGCCTGTACGAATCACCGCTCGCGTCGATAACCGTCTATCAGTTCGAAGGGAAGGACGATCTGCGTCTGGTCCTCGCGCACGAGCTCGGTCATGCGCTCGGCATCGAAGAACACGTACCGGATGACCAAGGCGCCATGATGTACGCCATGATGGGAGGACAGGACCTCGAAAACCCGTCGCTCACGGAGGGCGATATACATGCCTTTAACGCGGCATGCCCCGCAGAACCCGAATCGGGGCGCGACACGCTCGTCAGATACCTGATCGAAACACCGCTTTCGGAGCTGTCACCGCAGGCCGCCATCAAGGCGTTTCGTGGCTGATTCTTGCCCGTAAGACCATCGAGGTGTACAGTTGAGTCCGTCCACTTTCTTATCTTTTCTTATGGATACCACCACAAAGCGACTCATCGCCCTTATCATCCTCGACGGATGGGGGCATCGTGAAGAAACGAAACTTAACGCCATCGCCGCCGCCCGCAAGCCATTTTTTGATTCGCTGCTTCGCACCTATCCGCACACCCTCCTCGACGCAAGCGAGGGAAGCGTCGGCTTGCCCGACGGACAGATGGGCAATAGCGAAGTGGGCCACATCACTATCGGTGCCGGCGCTGTCATGGACACGGATCTCGTCCGTATATCGAAGGCGGCCGCGGGAAACGAATTCCTCCAAAACGCCGCGTTCGGAACCCTGTTCGAGCACGTATTGAAATACGATTCCGTTCTTCACGTGAAGGGCTTGCTTTCCGACGGAGGGATTCACAGCCACATCGACCATCTCGCCGCGTTTCTTGAGGCGGCTAAGACGGTCGGAATCACGAAAATAGCCATACATGCCTTCACCGACGGTCGCGATACGGGACCACAGAGCGCAGCCACCTATCTCCGCGCCCTCGAGGAGGTCATCGACGATCTCGGTATCGGCTTCATCGCCACCGCATCGGGCCGCTTTTATGCCATGGACCGCGACAAGAACTGGGAACGGACCGAAAAGACGGAACGGGCGATATTCCACGGGGATGCAGATCGGACCGTTCGTGACCGGAAACCGTCCGAAATCCTTACCGAACTCTACGCGGAGGGAGTCCTCGACGAACACTTGGAGCCGGTCGTCTTCCTCGATGAGAACGGGGAAGCATATTCCGTACACGAAAACGACGGCATCCTCTTCTTCAATTTCCGCTCGGACCGGTCGCGACAGCTGTCGGCACGAACGGTGGAGCATGCCAAGGAAAAAAATCTCTGTTTCGTCACGCTGACGCAATATGACGAGACGATTCCGTCCATAGTCGCCTTCCCGCCTTCGGTTCCGGAGACTACCATCGGCCGCGAGATCTCGCGCGCGGGGCTTCGTCAGACGCATATCGCCGAAACGGAAAAATACGCCCATTCGACCTATTACCTCAACGGCGGACACGAACTCCCTCATGACGGCGAAGAGGACATACTCGTCCCAAGTCGCAAAGATGTCCAGACGCACGATGAGGCGCCGGAGATGCGGGCGCACGACATCGCCGATCGGGCGCTGGATGCGATAGACCGCGGTACGGATTTCCTGTTCATCAACTTCGCAAACGCGGACATGGTCGGTCATACCGGCAACGTTCCCCGCATCATCGAGGCGATCGAATGTCTCGACCGGGAACTTCGTCGGGTCGTCGAGAAGGTGCTTTCCGTCGGCGGAATCGCGATCGTGACCGCGGACCATGGGAACGCCGAATTGAACGTCGATCCGGAAACGGGAAACACCCATACGGCCCATACGCTAAATCCGGTCCCCTTCATCGTCACGACGCCGGGAACCGTGCAACCCGGCGGACTCTCCGACATCGCCCCTACCGTTCTCGGTCTTCTCGATATCCCGGTGCCGGACGCCATGACGGGAAAGAACCTGTTCTCATCGAAATAGCCAAAAAAGGGCTTATTGAAAACAACTGGTGCCGAAAGCCGTATATATCGGCAAGTGCACGCGTTTCGGAATTCCGAAAAAATACGCATGACCGACACAGGAAATCAGGAAAAGACCGACTCTGAGATCATAGACCTCGCAAGAACGAATGCGGATTTTTTCGGGGTACTCATGGAACGGTACGAGGCTCCGCTGCTGAGATATATCCGTCGCATTTCCTCCTTTGACCGAGACGACGCCGAAGACATATTGCAGGAAGCGTTCATAAAGGCCTACCGGAACCTGAACGATTTTGACCATGATTCCAAATTCTCCAGCTGGATGTATCGAATCGTCCACAATCAGACGATAGATACGGCAAGAAAGCGCAAATTGCGGACTGTCGTTTCGATAGACGAGCACGACCTCACACATATCCTTCGCGCCGCGACCGACATTGGCGGCGATGCGGAGCGGAAAGACGAACTGGCGATCATCAGCGATGCCATACGGGCGCTTCCGGAAACCTATCGGGAAGCACTCATACTCAGGTTTCTCGAGGAAAAATCATACGAGGAAATAATGGACATCCTGCGATTGCCGAAAGGCACGGTGGCGACCCTGATAAGCAGAGGGAAAAAGATCCTTCACGAACGTTTACGAAAGGCCGGGATAGAACGATAACCTCATCATTATGGAAGACCAGAAGCAACATTCGGTAACCGGGAAAATACTCGGAAAAATCAAGGAGGAAGGCATCCGCCCCGAAGCTCCCTGGAAGTTCACGCTGCGCAAAGGCCTCTTGTGGACCGGCATCATCCTGGCGGGCCTGTTCGCGGCGCTTTCACTTTCACTCGTCATTTTTTCCCTCTTTTCAATCGATCAGGGTGTGTTCGGCTTCTCGGCCAGGCGCCTGTTTTCGGCGACCGTATTTCGATCGCTCCCGTTCCTGTGGATCGCCTCGCTTCTCGCGTTCATCGCCGTCGCCGTCGTCGAGTTTCGCGAAACGAGTCACGGGTACCGCCATAGCCCTTTGTTCGTCGCGCTTATCACCGTTCTCGTCGTCATCGTGACAGGATCGTTCCTGCATCTCCTCAGGCTCGGTGAAAGATCCGATGATGCGCTTCGGAACGCCCTGCCCCCATACGAGCAGGCGGTCGAATCCCGGGAGAACTTCTGGCGACATCCCGAGGAAGGCTTCGTGACCGGGACCGTTTCGGAAACGAACGGGAACGAATTCACACTCGAAAGCCCGGACCAAGAGATCCTCGACATCCGCATGGATGAGAATACGATCGTGAAGCCGTCCGTCCGGATCGAATCCGGACGCGAAGTCAGAATCATCGGAGATCAGGAGGAGGATGGCACGATAGATGCGGAAGAGATCCTTCCCGCACTCCCCCCTCGCCTGCACGACAGAGGGAAACAGAGACAGATACATTTTGAAAAATCACGGCAGTTCCAGAGGCCACCGGAAACGGGTCGAGACAACGAAGGCGGGACATCGATTCGGTAATTCAGAGAACGGCAAAATTGAAACGAGTATCAAAGCCGCCGGAACCCACACGTTCCGGCGGTCGTATTTCGTCTGACGCCTTCCGGGTTTGATTCCGATGCTATACTGTTATCGGAGTAATTTTTCCTACCCCTATGAACATCGCATGCTTCGAGACGACCCCGACCGACAGCGACCGGCTCGCCGCCGCGCTTCCCGGACACGAACTCCGATTCTTTCCGGAACCGCTCACGGAAAAGAACGCCGATCTGGCCAAGGACTGCGAGGCCATTTCGGTCTTCATCTATTCCGAACTGACCGAAGAAACCCTTTCGAAGCTCCCCGGACTCCGATTGATCGCGACGCGCTCCACCGGATTCGACCATATCGACCTCGACGCGTGCCGGCAGCGCGACATTTCGGTCATGAACGTCCCATCGTACGGCGAAAACACCGTCGCAGAGCACACGTTCGCACTCATCCTGGCGCTTTCCCGCAACGTGCACAAATCGTACGCGCGCGGACAAAAGGGAGACTACTCCATTGAGGGCCTCATGGGCTTCGATCTCGCCGGCCGGACCCTCGGGGTGATCGGCACGGGTCGGATCGGCATGCACGTCATCCGCATAGCCAAGGGCTTCGGCATGCATGTGCTCGCCTTCGACACGAAACGAGACATCTTCCTCTCGGAAATACTTCATTTCCGCTATGCCGAACTCGACGAGGTGCTTGAGGGCGCCGACATCGTCACGCTGCACATTCCTCTCCTCGAATCGACCCGCCACTTCATGGATCACGACAAGATTTCCCGTATGAAGCGCGGGAGTCTGCTCATAAACACGTCCCGTGGCGGCATCATCGACAACCAGGCACTCATCAAGGGTCTCAATGACGGTATTCTTGCGGGAGCAGGCCTCGACGTCATTGAGGGAGAGGAACACATCCGCGAAGAGAATCAATGCCTCCACAAGAACTGCAGTGCTCGGAAGGCCGAACATGCCGCGGAGAACCGCGACCTGCTCTCCCGAGACAACGTGGTCTTCACGCCGCATATCGGCTTCTACAGCCAGGAAGCGCTCCTGCGCATCCTCGACACCACCGCCGACAATCTCCGCGCCTTCGCGGACGGAAAGTCCA
>CAINXS010000050.1 GCA_903854995.1 Candidatus Moraniibacteriota bacterium
GGTGAAGACGAGCGCCTTGATGGGATCGAGCCCGATGAAGTTCATCGCCAGTCCGACGACCGTCGCGATGATGATGATCAGATAGAAACCCTTCGCCTTCCGGAACTTCCGATACAGGCCTTCTTTCAGCCCACACGCCTCGCTGATCGCGTACGAGGACGAACCGGCAAGCACCGGCACGGCCAGAAGCCCGAGACCGATGATGCCGACGGAAAAGATGAGCTTCGCCACGAAGCCGGAATTCGGGAAATTCCGGACCAGCGGTTCGAGCGCCTGTGCGGCGTCCGCGGCCGTGTCGATTTCCGTGATGCCGGCCGAATACAGGGTGGACGCGCAGGCGATCACGATGAACCACGCGGTCACGCTCGCGAGCGTCATACCGACGAAGTTGTCGACGCGAAGGTTGTGCAGAAACCGCTTGGTTCGCTTCGGGTCCTCGCCGATCTTGGAACGGTTGTGATTCGCGATCTCCTCTTCGACGACTTCCGACGTGTCCCAGAAGAAGAGATAGGGAGAAATGGTCGTCCCGAGCATACCGACGAAGATGTACATCGTCTCGAAGTCGATCTTCGGCATCAGCACGAACGTGTTCCGGAACACCGCCAACCAGTCCTGGCCGACCATGAAGGCAGCTATTGGATAGGAGAACAATGCCAGGGCAAGCCACTTCAGCAGTTTCGCATACTGTTTGTAGCTGACGAATACGACCAGCAAGACGATGACGATCGCATAGAGAATCGCCAGGAGCGCGAACGGGACGTTCACGAAGAGCTGCGTTGTCGCGGCCATCGCGCCGAGATCCGCACCGATATTGACCGTGTTCGCGACGACCACCAGTCCGACCGACATGACCAGGAGCGGCCGTCCGTAGTGTTCCTTGATGACCGCGGCGAGACCCTTGCCTGTGATCGCCCCGATGCGCGAACAGCTTTCCTGTACCGCCAGAAGGAGCGGATACATGAGCGGGAACGCCCACAGGAGCCCGAGTCCGTTCCCGGCACCCGCCTGCGAATACGTCGCGATTCCGGATGGGTCATCGTCAGCGGCACCGGTCACCAGTCCGGGTCCCAGGATATGTAAAAACCGATTGAACCGCTTCCGATTCAACATGCGTTTCGAGAGATTGCCGGCGATGCGCTCGGCCTTGGTGAGTCTCTTCCGAGCGCCGTTTCCGGGTTTCGGAGGAACGGGAACCGCGCCGTCCGTCATATCGTTGTCTCATCGGCTTCCCACCCAGGATACTATACCCGCCGCCTTTTCGAAAGTCGGAAAATCCGCCGAATGCTCCCCGTTCAACGCGTATTGATGAACAGGATGATGGAACCGACGATGCACGCGGTGCCCATCCACATGGAACGGGTTATCCGTTCCCGGTATGAGAAGCGGCTGATAAGGTACGTGACGGGAAACGCGATCGTCCCGAGCATCGAGATGGTGACGACGGGAAGTCGGACGTACAGCCAGGAATCCACCGCCGTCATGAGGATCATCCCGAAAACGTACAACAACCCGTATTCCTTGCGAAGGACGTTTCCGGCATCTTTCAACGGATTCCTGCGGATTACGGCCAGGCTCACGAGCCAGGCGATGGTCCAGGCAATCAGATCACTGACGAATCGTCCGCTGAAGAGGGCTCCGTAGCTTCCGGCATGCCGCGTCGCGACCTTGTACAGCACGGCCGTGAACCCGCTGAGAAGAACGGCGATAATCGTGAAGATCGTTCCGCGGTCAAACGCGAACACGTCCGTATGGTCGCGCTTCTTCCAGGAGAAAAGGACGACCCCGACCACCGCCAGGCAGATACTGCAAATCGCCCAGACATTGAGGCTTTCGCCGAGAAAAATGACCGCACAGATACAGCCGGAAACGAATCCGAGGCTGCCGATGACCTGCGTCGTGAAGAATTTCGCCTCCAAAAGCCCGATAATCGCGAATATGTTCATGACCGCCGCGATCGCGATCATGAGCGTCCAACAGAGATAGAACACCGGATCCGACGGGAGCACGAACATTCCGAACGCCGCGAGTATGGCCAGACCGAACGGATGACCGATCAGGTTCGGGATATGGGTTATCGTCAAGGGCGCGATACCGTCCTCTCCGAGCCTTCTCTTCAGCATGTTCCAATACGGACCCGACGCCTTGTTCAGTATCGCCAACGTGATGACCATAAGCAGCAATGAATGATCCGCCGTCCGAACCGGAACGATTCGGCGCCGCCTGAGAATACCCTACGGACGCCGCCTAGGGAAACGGGAAACTCACGATTCGTCAGCCCCCGATCCCTCGTCCTCCCCGAGCAGTTCGCGCACGAGCGCGACCACGTCCGCGATCTTTCCCTCCATCCCCCGCTTCCCGCCGATCACTTTCCGGCGCGGATGATTCCCCCATGCCTCCCGTGTCGCGTGCTCGAGCGCCTGCGCCTGTTCGAGCGACTCGTAGCGCGCGGCGTTCCCCTGGGTCCCATAGCGTTCGGGATGACTCGTCGCAAGCGATTCCAAATGGATCACCAGGTCATACCGTCCGTGTGTCTCGGCCTCATCGAGCCCGTGAATCCGGCAGAACGTCCCGACACCGCCCTCGGTATACGCCGCCCCGTCGAGTCGCCCCCGATCACACACGAGCACCACGTCCCGGTCCGCTGCCAGGAGTGCGTGACTTTGTTCAAGCGCGGCCTGCAGCGCCAGCACGGCCGGCTGGAACGCCTCCTGCCATTCCTCGCTCCACTCGATGTCCCGGCCGGGAACCGGAAACCCGCCCTCGAAGAGGACAGTCGCCGCCTCCGGCACCGGCACCAGCCGGTCACCGAATTCCTCGCGCAGGGCCCGCAGGACCGTGCTCTTTCCGCCACACGGCCCGCCGGTAAGGACGATGGTCCGGATACGCTTCATCGTTGCTTCCCGATACGTATTTTCCCCACTCTATCAGGAAACGTGATCCGGGTCACGAGCGTTTACACTCCTCAACTATCTAACATCTCTCAAGAGCACATGGCGCCTTTTCCGGACCAAGTCGTTCTTTTACGGGTTTCTACTCCGCCTCGCCCTTCAATGGAAGGAAGCCGTTCTCATCGAGCGCTTTCATGATGCCTCGTAACAGGTACCCGTTCGCGATTTCCACTGAATATTTCCTGGCATTCGGCGCTATCGGCCGGATAAGTTTCTTCTTCCGCATCCCGCGAAGGAATCGGGATATCTCGGTATGCGCGACGCTCGGAAACAGATGAGCGATATCTCCCGCCTGAAAGAGCGGCTTATCGACCGCTATCAGAAGAATCTTCCGCTCTTTTTCCGTGATGAAATTCCTTTCGAACGATATCTCGATGGCGGGCTTCAGGATGATGTCCTTCAGATAGGCATAATCGGTTAGCCGGTTCACCTTCGTGATCTCACGATCGAGCCCGTCCAGAACGTACTCGCACCACGCGAGCACGTCAGCATCGCTCCCCGAATCAGCCTTCTCGAGCATCTCGTAGTACCGGTTCCTGTCGGCACAAAAGACTGCAGTCGGATTCACCAGCCGCCCCTTTTCCAGGTTGAATCCCTGACGGATGAGCATCGCGTACGTCAACGCCCTTACGGTCCGACCGTTCCCATTTCCGAACGGGTGTATCCAGGCGAACCGATGGTGCGCGATCGCCGTCTTCAGCAGATCGAACTGCGGTTCGTTCTCCGCGTTTATGAAATCAATCAACTCGTCCATATATTCCCGGACCTGAACGAAGTCCGGCGGCGTATGCTCGGAATGGCTGATCGCGACATTCTTCTCCCGATATTTTCCCGGGGTATGGTCGCCTTCCCGGTCCGTCGACAGATCCCGGACGATCATGCTTTGGATTTCACGGATGAAGGCGTGCGTGATCGGACCGGTCGTGCCAGTCCCTTCGACGAAATCCATGACCTCCTCGTTGTTCTGTATCTCCCTGATTCCTTCCGTCGGATGTTCGTCCGGAGTGATCTTCGTCTCGATATACTCCGCCAAGGTCGTATGATTTCCCTCTATACGTGTCGAACCGATGCTTTCGAGCAGGTGAAAAATCTCCTTGAGCTGGAAGAAGATATGTGCCGGGGTGCTCCCGGACAGGTTCTGTGACCGCAGATGGTCCAGTTTGACGACTAGCCGGGTGAGATTGGACCCGAAATCGGGCTTCGGGATATGCAGGTGATCACGCATACGATGTGCTAGAGGATTGAAATCATGTAACGAAATCGTAGCACAAATGCCTTATTAAAGCAAAAGAAACCGATATAAGCCTAAAAAAGATGTAACATATCCCCCTAGAGACATGTAACATCCACCCCGAAAAGATGTAACACGGCCGGCTGGAATGCCTCCTGCCATTCTTCGCTCCACTCGATATCGCGGCCGGGAACCGGAAACCCGCCCTCGAAGAGGACAGTCGCCGCCTCCGGCACCGGCACCAGCCGTTCGCCGAATTCCTCGCGCAATGCCCGCAGGACCGTACTCTTGCCGCCGCACGGCCCGCCGGTAAGGACGATAGTCCGGATACGTTTCATCGATTCCCGCTACGTATTTTCACCACCCTATCAGGAAACACGTTCCGGGTCACGAGCGCTACGACAGGTCCGAAAAAGTTACCAAACCCTTTTCTTGCCCTGAACCGACGAAAACGACGCGAGAAAAGGGAAAGGCGACCCTTCATGAGTCGCTTGTCCCTCTGTGCGGAGAGGGCGGGATTCGAACCCGCGGTGCGGTTTTACCCGCACAACACATTAGCAGTGTGCCGCTTTCGACCACTCAGCCACCTCTCCATATGTAACTAACAACTAACAGCTAACAACCGATAACTTCCTACTCGGACAGGAGCATGCCTTTCCGCGACATCTCCGCTTTGCGTAATGCGCGAATCCGTTCGCAGAGGCGAGCGGACAACCCTGGCCATCTCACAACTGACAACAAGCAACCACATCCATGCCTCCACAAGCACGGGCCTGAGACCTACCGCGGCCGGAATTCGGAAACAGACCCATGGTAACACCGTTTCCGGGGGTTATCAAGCGGAAACCGCCCCGGAAACGACCGGAGCGGCAGTTACGCATTGCGCGAAAATATCACTTCTTCGCCACTTCTTTCGGCTTCTCTTCAGGCTTTTCCTTCTTCTTGTCCAGTTTCTCGAGTCCGAGTCCCTTGAACCCGAAATAGAC
>CAINXS010000051.1 GCA_903854995.1 Candidatus Moraniibacteriota bacterium
ATATCGCGAATATTACGGGAAGCAATACGGTGAATAGTCGCGAGTCGCGAGTCGATAGTCGGCAGTCGTTCGTGACCGGGTTGGGGATGGGTGGCGGAGCGGAAACCCGGAGCGGATTCTGATTTCGAATCGATATCACATGGGAACGGATCGGATATGGATGATGTGAAACGATGGGTCACGACGGGATTGGGGCGGGTTCATGTGAATCCCTGGTTTTCGGTGCGAAAGGACAACTTCCTCGGTCCGGACGGAAACCCCGGGGTTTATTATGTCGCAGAGAAGGTTTCCGCGGCGATCATCATCCCGGAACATGAGGACGGGACATTGACCGTGACGACCCAGATGCGGTATCCGGTCGGAAAGGTCCTGTATGATTTTCCCGCGGGCATGGTGGATCCGGGAGAGGATCCTGGCCAGACCGCGTTGCGTGAATTACGGGAAGAGACGGGATATGTCGCGACGGACTGCGTGCCCATCGGATCGTTCTATACGAGTCCCGGGCTGACGACGGAGCGGGCATATGTCTTCGTCGCCCGCGGTCTTTCGATGGGAATGGCCAGTCCGGACGAAATGGAGGATATCGCCGTATTCCGGTTCACGAGATCGGAGATCGAAAGGCTTACGTCCGAATCTGACGTGTCCGGTTTCATCCTTTCGTCGCTCTACCTGTACGATAGATGGAAGTCGGGGAGCGAATCTTAACGGAATGAGTATGAGAAAAAAAACCCTTATCATCGGATCGAAGGGGATGTTGGGGCAGGAGCTTGTCCGTGTTTTCGGCGAAGACGGGCACGACGTGACCGGCTGGGATTTCGGCGATATCGACGTGACGGATACCGCGGCGGCGCGGGAGAAAATCGTCGCGCTTTCGCCGGACGTGATCGTGAACGCGGTCGGATACAATGCGGTCGATCTCTGCGAATCGGATACGTCGGAGTTTGAGAAGGCCTGGCGGCTTAATTCAGAAGTGCCGGGTGAATTGGCTGCGATTGCCAAGGAGCTCGGTGCGGTCTTCGTCCACTATTCGACCGACTACGTGTTCGACGGGGAACAGACGGTCGGCGGTTATGCCGAGGATGCGTTACCGAACCCGCTCTCGAAGTACGGGGAGAGCAAGCTCGGTGGGGAGAAAACAGTTGCCGAAGTCGGCGGTTCGTACTATGTGATCCGGCTCGCGAAACTGTTCGGAGTTCCGGCGACCTCCGCGGGAGCGAAGCGGAGTTTTTTCGCGAAGATGGAGGAAATCGCCCGGGAAAAGGGCGTCGTTTCCGGCGTCGATGATGAGAACGGATGCTTTACGTATGCGCCGGATCTGGCCGCAGCGACCCTTTCGCTCGTGCTTGATTCCGCCCCGTCGGGGGTGTACCATCTGGTAAACGAGGGGCCGGCCACATGGTATGGGGCCCTTCGGCAGTATTTCAACATCGTCGGCATCGGGGCCGAGGTGATTCCGGTCTCGGGAGATGATTTCTCCCGATCCGCGCGTCGACCGAAAGATTCCACTTTGCGGAATACGAAGCGGCCGAAACTCCGCGACCTGGACGATGCCTTGAGGGCGTTCGCCGAGTTGAGCCGTCCGTAAACATAAATCCTATCCGTAGCGGTATGGTTTTCTCCATCATCCTGACGGTCATCGGCCTTGCCTTGTTCGAGACCGTATCGAGCATCGACAATGCCGTCATCAACGCGGAAGTTCTCTCGACGATGGGGAAGAAGGCGAGGCGGTTCTTCCTGACATGGGGCATTTTTCTCGCAGTGTTCGTCGTCCGGGGTATCCTTCCGTGGCTCATCGTGTGGGCGACGGTTCCGGAACTCGGTTTCATCGGCTCGTTCACCGCGACATTCTCGAACGATCCGTCGGTCGCCCATGCCATCGAGACTTCGGCGCCCGTACTGCTTATCGGGGGAGGGGTGTTTCTGCTCTTTCTTTTTTTCCACTGGCTGTTTCTCGAACAGAAGCATTTCGGGTGGAACGGGGTGGAAAGTTTCTTCATACGACAGGGGGCGTGGTTTTATGCGACCATCTCCGTCGTGCTTGCGGTCATCGTCTGGTATGCGCTCAAACAAAGTTCCATGCTCGGATTCGGGGCGGTGGTCGGTTCGACGGCGTTCTTCATCACGCACGGATTCCGACAGCATGCGGAGGCAATTGAACATGAGATGGCGGGAGGAACATCGAAACTGTCAGATCTGAGCAAAGTGCTCTTTCTTGAGGTCATCGACCTGTCGTTCTCGATCGACGGGGTGCTCGGCGCGTTCGCCTTCACGCTTTCGGTCCCGCTCATCCTCTTAGGAAACGGCGTCGGTGCCGTAATCGTACGCCAACTGACGGTGGCGAACGTGGAACGGGTGAAGAAATATCTCTATCTCAAGAACGGGGCGATGTATTCGGTCGCGATTCTCGGGTTGGTGATGATTGCGGATTCTTTCGGAGTGAAAGTGCCACAGTGGTTCTCGCCGCTTTCCACGGTCGTGGTTGTCGGATATTTTTTCCGAAGATCGCTCGTCTCCGTTCCGCCGCCGACTCCGGGACATTCCTGTCCGGTGCTCTGAGCGAAACCTCATAATCCGATCGAACGACAAACACATGAATACGTACAGATCGCTTCGGGAATCCGATGGACCCGCCTATGACGCACTCCGCGGCGAGATGAAGCGCGAGGAGGAGGGGCTTGAGCTTATCGCTTCGGAGAATACCGTTTCCGAGGCCGTGCTCGACGCGCTCGGTTCCGTGTTCACGAACAAATATTCCGAAGGATATCCGGGTAATCGCTATTATGGCGGACAGGACTTTACGGACGTCATCGAGACGCTCGCGATCGATCGCGTGAAGCGGCTGTTCGGCGCGGAGCATGCCAATGTGCAGCCGCTTTCGGGAGCGTCGGCGAACCTGGCGGCCTATGCCGCGACTCTGTCTCCGGGGGATACCGTGCTCGGCATGGATCTCTCGCATGGCGGCCATCTGACCCATGGGCACCCGGTCACGCTCCCCGCGAAAGTGTTCAGGTTCGTACGGTACAAGACGGAGGCGGACGGAACCATCGACTATGACAAGCTTGAGGCGCTCGCGAAAAAGGAGAAGCCGAAACTTATGCTCGCGGGATTTTCCTCGTATACGCGGCAGCTCGACTATGAACGCTTCGCCTCGATCGCGAAGAAGGTCGGGGCGATCTCGATGATGGACATGGCCCATATCGCGGGTATGATCGCGGGCAAGGCGTTGCCGAGTCCGGTACCGTTCTTCGATATCGTCACGGCGACGACGCACAAGACGCTCCGCGGTCCGCGTGGGGGATTGATCCTCTGCAAGGAGGCGTATGCGAAGGCGATCGACAAGGCGGTATTCCCGGGAGTGCAGGGCGGTCCACATATGCATATGATACTGGCGAAAGCGGTCGCATTCGGTGAGGCGTTGCGTCCCGAATTCCGCCGATATGCCAAGCAGGTCCTCGTGAACGCGAAAGCGCTCGAAAAGGAATTCCTGAAACTCGGATACGAGATTGTCTTCGGAAAGACGGAGAATCATATGCTCCTTATCGATACGGTGAAGAGTCGGAATGTCACCGGAAAGGAGGCTCAGGCATGGCTCGACCTGGCGGGAATCTCGCTCAACAAGAACGTGCTGCCCGACGACCCCCGAGGTCCGCTCGATCCGTCGGGTATCCGTGTCGGCGTCCCGGCGGTGACGACGCGCGGCATGAAGGTGCCCGAGATGCGGACGATCGCGAGGCTTATCGATGCCGCGCTCCGTTCGGGCGGCGATGAGAAGACACTTTCCGGTATCCGCAGGCAGGTGAAGATGCTTTGTAAGACATTTCCGATTTATCGCTGAGCATTCCTTCGTTTGATTCTTGATTCATAATTCCCAATTCTTTATTCTTCAAAGTATGAAAGGTATCATTCTCGCGGGCGGTGTCGGTACGCGGCTCCTGCCGCTCACGGCGGTGCTGACGAAGCAGCTTCTGCCGGTCTACGATCGGCCGATGATCTTCTATCCGCTCAACACGCTCATTCAGGCGGGTATCCGCGACATACTGATCATCGTCGCGCCGGAATATTCCGGAAGCTATCTCAACTTGCTCGGTTCGATGTTCCGTAAACACGGCGTGAATATATCGTTCGTCGTGCAGAAACGTCCAGGCGGGTTGCCCGAGGCGTTCATTCTCGGCGAGGATTTTCTCGACGGCGGACCGTCCGCACTCGTGCTCGGGGACAATATCTTCGAGGATGATTTTTCCGAGGCGATCGGGAGCTTCGTTTCCGGCGGCCGTGTCTTCGCCAAGGAGGTGCCGGACCCGGAGCGGTTCGGAGTCGTGGAGTTCGACGCGGAAAGCGGGAAAGTGATATCCATCGAGGAAAAACCGGCCGAACCGAAAAGCAATTTCGCGATTCCCGGACTGTATCTGTATGACGGAAAGGCACCGGAGATAGCGAAGAACGTCAAGCCGTCGGTTCGCGGCGAGCTCGAAATCGTGGACATGCATCGGGCCTATCTCGGAATCGGTGAACTTGACGTGCGGACCATCAAGGGCGCGTGGTTCGACGCGGGTACGCACGACTCGCTGCTTGAGGCGTCGAATTACGTGAAGGAACGGGACTTCAGGAGCAGGTTCCATCCCATCGTGAACGACGCGATCGCCGAGTTCAATATCGAGTTCAAGCGGCTTGTTTCTCTCGTCAAGTGACGATGGTATACTGTGGGTGTCGTAATCCTTCATGAAAACGTATGGGTAGGGAGCCAATGGCGATCAAGAAAGCGATATTTCTGGTCGCCGGATTCGGGACCAGGTTTTTGCCGGCGACGAAGGCGCAGCCGAAAGAGATGCTCCCGATAGTCGACAAACCGGTGGTACAGTATCTCGCGGAGGAGGCGGTCGCATCGGGCATCAAGGAGATCATCTTCGTGACCGGTCGCGGGAAACGTGCGATCGAGGATCACTTCGACGTCTCCTACGAGCTCGAAGACACGCTCGTGGAGAAAAACAAGCACGATCTGCTGGAAAAGGTCCGTGCCATATCCGGGCTCGCGAAATTCTCGTACGTGCGTCAGCCCGCCCCGCTCGGCGACGGGCACGCGCTTTTGCAGGCCGCACACCTCGTGGACGATGACGAGCCGGTGCTGGTGTTTTTCGGCGACTGTATCTACGACAGCGAGGTGCCGGCGGCGAAGCAGCTCATCGAGGCGTATGAGCGACTCGGTACGCCGATCATCGGAGCGGCGGAAATAGCGTTGGAGGACGTATCGAAGTTCGGCGTGGTCGCGGGGGAGGCCGTCGGAGACCGCGATATCCGGGTCACGAAGATGGTCGAAAAGCCGAAGCCGGAAGAGGCTCCAAGCCGGGCGGTCGCCGTCGGGAAGTATGTCATCACCCGCGAAGTCTTCAATATCCTCTCGGGGATGGAAAGCGGGAAGTCGGGGGAGATACGTTTGACGGACGCGTTCGAAATCATGATCGACAAGGTGTCTCCGATCCACGCGCACATGCTCGAAGGGGAGTGGCTTGATACCGGCGACAAGTTCAATTTTCTCAAGACGACGATTCATTACGGACTTAAGCATCCCGAAGTCGGTGAACGGCTCAGAGCCTTCTTAAGGCAGCTTCCGCTTTCATAAGCGCGGTCGATAAGCGGGCCCACGCGTTCCCGTCAGGGGCGCGCGCGGGTCCCAGAACGGGATGTATTGGATATTCTTCATTCTTTTCATTTTCGCCGCGTTGACTCCCGAAGCCGTCCAGCGCGGTCTATTCGGGCTGAGTGAAGAGGGGGCGGAAACGCTCCTGGTCTTTTTTCTCGGCGCGACGGGGTTCCTACTCTTCTTCGCCAAGGAGAAATCGCTGTTGCGACAGGTCCGCGAAAAGCTGCGGCTTCAGCGTGAAAAGTCGGATATAACGAAAGACCTTTCCGCGTCGTATTCGTATATCGGTGAGACGAACCGGAAGCTCGACCTCATGGAAAATCTGATCCTTTCCCTGCCCGAGGCGGCGGAGAGTTTTCGGAAAGGGGAGACGCGGAAGGCGTATCGGGCCTTCGAACGCTCCGTCCTCATGTCCTGCAAGTCGGAATCGTTCCTGGTCCGGATCGTCGATATCGACCGCGGGGTCGTGGAAAAGGAGATGCGTAACGGGAAGGTGTCCAAGTGTACCGCGATTCCGGTCGAGACGCTCATCGCTTCCGGAAAGAAAGTCACCGAAGAGAACGATTGCGTCATCGTCCGCTCGCCGGGAATGATGGGTTCGCTCGTCGCCTTCCTGATTTTCCCCAAAACGATGAATCGGATCGAAGACCCGGGCATGCTGAAGGCACTCGCTACCCAGGGACTCGTCCTGTATCTTCTCGAGCGGGAGACTCCGGCGGCAATTTCGGAAAAAACCCTCGAAAAAAAGAAAAAAAGATGAGAATCGGAATCGATGCCCGCTTCTACGGACCGGTCGGGAAGGGTCTGGGGCGCTATACGGAAAAACTGGTCGAGTATCTCGAGCAGGCCGCCGAAGGGGACGACCGTTATTTCGTGTTTCTTCGGAGGGAGAATTTCGACCGATATGTTCCGAAGAACCCCCGGTTTACGAAAGTGCTCGCCGATTATCCGTGGTATTCGTTTCGGGAGCAGTTCCTCTTTCCATGGATTCTTCGGAAATACCGTCTCGATCTGGTCCACTTCGCGCACTTCAACGTTCCGGTGCTGTATCGCGGGCGTTTCATCGTGACGATCCATGACCTCATACTGCTGCACTTCCCGACCGTCCGGAACACGACGAAAAGCCGATTGACGTACGGAATGAAATATCTTGCCTATCGCCTTGCCATCTCGTCCGCCATACGCAGGGCCGTCGTCGTGCTGACCGTATCCCGATTCACGGAACGGGATATCCTTTCGTCGTTTCCGGGAGCTGTGGGAAAGACGTTCGTGACGTACGAAGGTTGCGATTTCGACGCAGGCTCCGTCGCGGAAACCGGTTCGGAAGCTTCCGGGAGCCGTGCTATACTGGAGCCATACTTCCTGTACGTGGGGAACGCGTATCCGCACAAGAATCTCGACGCGTTCGTACCGTTGGCCGCCTTGTTCCCGGAGGTGCGGTTCGTCCTCGTCGGGAAAGAAGATCATTTTTATCGGTTGCTTCGGGAGAAGGCGGAATCCGCCGACGTCGGCAATGTCGTCTTCACGGGGTTCGTGCCGGATAGCGAGCTTGCGGAGCTGTATCGGCATGCGACGGGATACGTTTTTCCTTCCCTGTACGAGGGATTCGGTCTGCCACCGCTCGAGGCGATGCGATTCGGGATACCCGTCATAGCTGCCGATCGCGGATCGTTACCGGAGATACTCGGCGATGCGGCGATATTTTTCGATCCCGACGATCCGGAGAGTCTTCCTGCGAAAGTCCGGAGTATCCTGGAAGACCGGGACCTGGCCCAAGAGTTCGCCCGACGGGGAAGGGAACGCTCGGGGATGTTTCGATGGAAAGACATGGCCGGGTCGACGCTTTCGGCGTATCGACGGGCATTGCCGATCGCAGATGTCGCATCGTCAAAAACGAAATAGAGCCGTCGCCCATGAGACCGAAACCGATACAGCATGTCATCCCGCAGATGTTCGACGTCCGACCGGTGGATCGGTCGGGCGATTTGGATTGGGAGCGCATCGGTTCCGTAGGTTCGCTTAGGAACACGGCGGGCAAATCGGACCCGGTGGATCGACTCGAACCATCATCAAAGGCCCGCGGCGGTTATGCGGATGAGATGTCGGGATTCGGCCGTCCGGACGTGATTCGGGGAAACGATCGCGTGTATAGGCCGCTGTTCGATTCTGAAATCGATTTGTCTCCGGTTGTCGACGAACCTCGCCATCCGGAGCGTTTGGGGGAAGACTGGGATTCGATATCGGATTCGTATCGGAATGAAGCGGCATTTTTCGGTTCGGAGACGTCCGATGATTCGCAGGTCGAAAGCCGTGAATCGTACCCGGAAGAATACGGACTCGGCACGGAAACGTTTCAGGAAGTGCCGGCAGAGCCGTCCGTCCGTAACCGAAGTACGGTATCAGGTGCCGTGTGGATGGCTATCGCTCCGTTTTTCCGATCGCTCCGTTTTCCCGTACTTCCATATCGGTTGGAACCCGTGGCGGTATCCCGGGAAACGTTTCGCGGCACGATGTTCCTGTCCGTATTTCTCCTTATACTTTTCGGCGGGGTCTGGTCCGTTCAGCGGCTGTTTTCGTTCAAGGCCGAGGTGATGAAGGGGAGCGTCGCGGGCGTATCGTATGCGTCCCAGGCGGTCGATGACCTGACGTCCGCCGATTTCAACGGATCCTCGAAGAATTTCAATGCGGCCTACAAGACGTTTTCGGAAACGTCCGCGTCGCTCGGAACCGTCGGCAACGAACTCGCGAAAGCGACGAGATTCATTCCCGGTCTTTCGAAGGTATCTTCCGGTCAGGGTCTTTTGGAAGGGGCGAAACATCTCTCCGCGGCCGGCGTGTCCCTGAGCAGGATGCTTTCGCTTCTGCCGTCATCCTCTTCTGGAAACGGGGGAAGTCCGCGGAACGATGTCTCGTTTCTCGATCTGGTCGATCAGGCGGAAAAGGAATCCGTCACCGCTTCCAAGGAAATCGAGGCCGCCCGGTCGGCGTTCGAACGGGTCCGACCGGAAGATGTTCCGGAGAAACAGCGGGACACGTTCCTTTCCATGAAAGAAAAATTGCCGGTCATCGCGACCGCTCTGGAGGGATTCAACGGGAATTCCGATCTCGCGAGGGAACTCCTCGGCGCGAACGGTCCCCGGTTGTACCTCTTCCTTTTCCAGAACAACGCGGAACTTCGTCCGACCGGAGGATTCATCGGCAGCTACGGATTGCTGGAAGTGAAGAACGGGCATATAGGAAAATTTTTCGTCGACGGGATTTTCAATCCGGACGGGCAGCTCAGGGAGAATATCGTTCCGCCGACCCCGATCCAGAAGATAAGCACGGCATGGAGCCTGCATGACAGCAATTGGTGGCCGGATTTCCCGACGTCGGCGGAGAAGGCGATGTATTTCTACGAAAAGACCGGAGGTCCGACCGTCGACGGCGTAATCACGTTGACACCGACCGTCATACGGGAACTGCTCAGATTGACGGGTCCGATCGATATGCCCGATTACGGTGTCACAATCGATGCGGATAATTTTTCCCAGGTGGTGCAGGAGGAAGTGGAGGAGAAATACGATCGGGATCTGAACCAGCCGAAAAAAATCCTGTCCGACATGGCTCCGATCATGCTCGACCGTCTCTTTTCGCTGCGGAGTGCGGCAGGTTTGGCGACGCTTGCCGATACGCTCTCGCGATCCCTCGACGGCAAGCAGGTGCTGCTGTATTCGCGCAATGCCGGTGTCGAATCGCTTATCGACAAGGCGGGATGGTCCGGAAGGATGCTCACGACACCGCGGGATTATCTGAGCGTTATCCATACGAACCTCAACGGATTCAAGACGGATGCCGTCATCAAGGAGTCGATAGATCATTCCGCGACCGTGCAGGCGGACGGGTCCGTCCTTGACACGGTCAGGATAACGAGGAAACATACCGGGGGAAACACACCATACGATTGGTTCAATCGGGTAAATTCGGACTATTTGCGGGTATATGTGCCGGAGGGGTCGGAGCTCATCTCCGCATCCGGTCAGACGTACGAGTTCCCGAAGGCCCCGGTCGATTATGACGCGCTCGGGTTCCGTCGCGACGAGGACGTGAAACGCGACGAGAGTACGATGAAGATCGACAAGGGCGGCACCCGCATTTCCGTCGAGACCGGCAAGACGGTTTTCGGGAACTGGGTCTATGTGAGTCCCGGGGAGAGCGTGACGGTCGAGTATACGTACAAGCTTCCGTTCAGGGTCGCTCCGCAGGCGGCCGATCCGGCGTCCTACTCCGTGTTGTTCCAGAAACAATCGGGGACCGAGGGGAGCGCGCTTCATTCTCGGCTCTCCGTTCCCGACCGGTATCATGTCGATTGGCGGTCCGACGGACTGGAACAGTCGCGTAACGGGTACTCGTTCGACGCCACCCTATCGACGGACGCGTATTACGGGGCTGTTTTCTCAACGCAATAACGGATGTATGATCAAGACGATCAAAGGAAAGACGGCGGTATTCCGAAGGCTCGCTGACGCGACTTCGGAAACGATCGGCGGAGCGGCGTTCGTCATCGCCGCTTCCGGCATAGCGAGTCGTCTGCTCGGGTTCCTGAGGGATCGGATGCTTGCTGGGCGGTTCGGAGCGGGTGATACCCTCGACGCGTATTATGCGGCCTTCCGCATTCCCGATACCCTGTACAACCTGCTCGTGATGGGCGCACTCTCGGCCGCGTTCGTTCCGGTATTCACGGAATTCCTTTCGAAGAAAAAGAAGCAGGAGGCATTGGACCTTGCCGCGGGCGTCCTGGAGTGGATACTTCTTTCGTTGGGCGGGCTCTCGCTTCTGGCGATCATCATGGCACCGACCATCGTTGCCGTACTCGCGCCGGGTTTTTCGGAGGAAAAGCGCGCCGTCACGGTCGAACTTACACGGATCATGCTGCTCTCGCCGTTGTTTCTCGGCGCGAGCGCGGTTTTCGGCGGAATGCTGCTCTCGTTCCGGTGCTTCACGGCGTATTCGCTCGCTCCTATCCTCTATAACGTGGGAATCATCGTCGGTGTGACGGTATTCGTACCCGCGTTCGGAATGTCCGGTCTGGCCTGTGGGGTCGCGTTCGGCGCATTGCTCCATATGGCGGTTCAGATTCCCTCGGTGAAGAACCGGGGATTCTTTCCATCCCTGTTCCATCATCCGCTCCGCTTCGACGGGCCGGTCCGACGGGTCGTGACGCTGATGATACCCCGGACACTGGGTATCGCGGCGAACCAGCTGAGCCTTTTCCTGACGACCGTCTTCGCGTCACTGCTCGTTCCGGGGAGTCTCGCGATCTTCACGCTCGCGTCGAATATCGGCGCGATTCCCATCGGATTGTTCGCGGTCTCGTTCTCGCTCGCGGCGTTCCCGACGCTCTCGTTTTCCGCTTCGGAAAAACGGAACGGCGAATTTTTTGACACTCTTTCCCGTACGACGAAACGGATCCTGTTTTTCGTCGTTCCGGTCTCGATGCTGTTCATCGTATTCCGGGCGCAGGTCGTCCGGGTCATTCTCGGGAGTGGACAGTTCGATTGGGACGATACGATTTCGACCTTTAACGTGCTTGCCTGGCTTTCGGCAAGCCTGTTCGCGCAGGGACTGATACCGCTGTTCGCCCGCGCGTTTTATGCGCTGCAGGATACGAAGACCCCGCTCTATATAGCCGTCCTCGGCGAGGCCACGTATGTCGTTTCCGTCATCGCACTCATGCCGAAATACGGGACCAATGCCCTGGCGATGGCCTTTTCGCTCGGGAGCATCGTGAATTTCCTCCTGCTCCTGCTCGCGTTGCGGAAACGGATCGGCGAGTGGGACGACACGCAATTTTTCCGCGAGAACGCGCGTATCTTCCTGGCTGCGATCCTCGCCGGTGCGGTATCCCAGTTGTCGAAGTCGGTATTCGCGTTTTTCTCGCTTTCACCGCTCGACACGTTCCTCAAGGTCTTTCTTCAGCTCGGTTTCGGAAGCGTGCTCGGTCTGGGAACGTTTTTCCTGTTATGCAACTGGTTCAAGATCGAGGAATACCACTCGCTTCGCCGTTTCATCCTTTCGAAGGTGCTCCGTACACCGGAAGCCATCTCTTCGGTCGAGGGTCATCCGGAGAAAGGGGAATGGTAGGCGATAACTGACAACCGACAACTTCCAACTTACAATGGGGAGAAAGTTGCTCTGTAGAAATCATCTCTGCGTTTCAGATTTTTCATACTGTCATCCCGGGCTGGACCCGGGATCCAGGACATAGATTCCGGCTCTTGCCCGGCGCATACTCGGGCGGTGTCCGGAATGACAATCCTAGGAGGGATCTTTTCTGCAGAGCAGGAGAAAGTGCCTTTCCTTGTCTTTCCTGTCCGGGATATGTTCGAACTGCTCAAACACTAAAAGTTAGTGGAATGAAGTTTACATTACCAAATATTTCATGATAAAAGGCCGTTCCCTGATATGTAGGGGACGGCCTTTTGAAATAAGGAGCAGTTATTTTTTCGTTGCACCCGCGTTTCCTGCCGTTTCTGCTCCCTGCGCGTCGTAAAGGCCGGACGTTATGAGTCCGACGCTTGCAACGGCGCCACCAAGGGTCAGAAGGTAGAGCCAAACAACTCCTCTCGGGATGGTTCGGACAAAATTCGTTTCAGCCGGTGTTCGGACGGATTCCCAGGGTGTGAAATCGGGAAGTAAGAATCCAAGAAGAAAGACAAGAAGAAATGTAGAACTCTCCATGGTCTTCCTTCCGAGCGAGAGCAAACCTTGATCTGCAATCGGAATCCATTCGTCATCGCCCCATAAGAAAATCATGAAAACGCCGTTCGCTGACATTACGAATATATGGACCCATATGATAGGGTGGTGCCACGGTACTCCGAGTAGGTGAACGAACGACAGAGCAGCGAGGTTCATGAATAAGCTGAGTGCGGAAGTATTCCGCGTATTTTCGAGCGAGCGGCTGTCTGTTGTGAAGGAATCAGTCATGTTTTGATCTCCCGTGGTTGGTTTTGGAAAGGTTGGAAAGAAACTATGTCATTAACTATACACATTTTAGCACTTTAGTCAAGTTTTCCGCTCTTTTCGGATTATTTTTCGGCACGTAAGGTTTGTGGAGATTCCTTGTCTTTTTGGCGAGGAGGGGATATGCTGGAAATGCCTGAAAGAAGCGGAAAATCGACTTTCTCGCCTTTTCCAAGTGCTTTCCGATAAACCGACTATGGCCAACAGCAATCTCACCGAGGCGGAAGAAAAGCAAGAAAGTTAATCGGATAGTACGGCGTAAGCACAATAGTAAATCGAAAGGCCGCTTCATATTCATGAAACGGCCTTTGTTGTTTTGCTGCGCGGTTTGATCTACGCGGCATACCTGTCCCGAAGCGGACTCGGTATGCACATAGGATTCCTCCATGGTGCAACGAACTCCGTATCTGGATAACGGAGGACGATCGGGTAAAGATCAGATGTTACCTTTTTTTGCAGACATGTGGCGTCATGTTCGTTGAGCAACCCGTATTTTTTCAAGGCATCAACCGCCGTTTGAACGGTTCTTATGGACGGGTCGGTTGATGCTCCGACTTGGATCGGGGCAAATTGGTAAGGCAGAAACGTGGTCTCTTGTCCTCCGGGATGGCGAATTGCGACCAAGAGTTCAAGAAGGCATTCGGTTCCGACAAATCCGCCCAATCGTCCCCGGACGTGCCTCGATGAATCGTAAGTCAGGACTTCGGACTTGCGGTAGTCGTTTTTGTCCGTAATCGCCAGTGCGGTCGCGATATGCATTCCGAAGAACGGGTATGCGAGTCTGGCACGGTCCAGCGCCCGGGTAGCCTCGTATTCCAGGAGTGCATGTGAGGGAGTCTCCGAAGGCGGGAGAATCGAGGTATGGTTGATAGGGAGAGGCTTCAGATCGAATTTGTCGGAAAATTGTCTCCCCACAAAGCGAAAAATAGTGCTGAAATAGTCCGCGCCTACGCCACAAATGCAGGTAGGAATCTGGAGGGGATAGTCACACATAGTGAACTCCTTGTTTGGTTGCTTATATGTAATTTTGAAAGAACGAAATAATGTATCTATTATATGCACATTTTAGCATTCTTGTCAAGTGTTTGGCTCGCTTTGGTTTCTTTTAAGATTCGTAAGTATTCCTTGTCTTTTTGGCAAGGAGGGGATATGCTGGAAATGCCTGAAAGAAGCGGAAAATCGACTTTCTCGCCTTTTCCAAGTGCTTTCCGAACCGACTTATGGCCAACAGCAATCTCACCGAGGCGAAGCGCGCGAAGAACGACGAGTTCTACACGCAATACCACGACATAGAGAAGGAGATCGGGGCGTATCTGGAGTTCGATGCCGATACGTTCCGCGGCAAGACGGTCTACGCCAACTGCGACGATCCGTTCGAGAGCAACTTCTTCCGCTATTTCGTGCTCAATTTCAATAAGCTCGGATTGAAGCGGCTCATCACCACGAGCTACAAACCCTCGCCCATCGCCAACACCCAGCTCGGGCTCTTCGGCGACGACAAGACGCTTGTGCCGGTCAAGGGACGCCCGAAGGTGACCGCCAACCGGTTCATCATACGCGACGTCGGCGACATAGACGGCGACGGCGAGTTCAGTCTGAAAGACATCGCCGAACAGCTCCGGGCGAACAGGAACAACGAATGGACTCCGCTCGAAGGTGACGGCGACTTCCGAAGTTCCGAGTGCGTGGATCTCCTCAAGGAGTCCGACATCGTGGTGACCAATCCGCCCTTTTCCCTCTTCCGCGAATACGTGAAACAGCTCTTCGATTTCGACAAGAAGTTCCTCATCATCGGCAGCATGAACGCGATCACGTACAAGGAAATCTTCCCGCTCATCAAGGAGAACCGGTTGTGGCTCGGGAATAAGACGAGCAGTCAGCAGATGTTCTTGGAGGCGCCGAAGGAATATACCGAAAAGGTCATGGCGAGTAAGCCGCAGGGCATGTGGTGGAGGATCATCGACGGGAAGCCGCTCATCGGAATACATACGGCGCTTTGGTTTACCAACCTCGATCACGGCCGCCGACATCAGCCGTTGCCGCTCATGACCCTGGCGGACAACCTGAAATACAGCAAGCACAAGGAGATCAAGGGAAAGACGGCGTACGACCGGTATGACAACTATGACGCGATAGAGGTGCCGTTCACCGACGCCATTCCGAGCGATTACGACGGCGTCATGGGCGTGCCCATCAGTTTCCTCGACAAATACTCGCCTGAACAGTTTGAGATTTTAAGTTCAAACGATTTTAGAAAAAATAAAAATGTTCCGTTTAAGGCGCATGGACTGATAAAAGACAAAGAGGGCGCTATAAATGGAAAACCTGTTTATGTCAGGATTTTGATCAGACACAAGAAAAAAGGAAAAGCAAAGTCCCCCAACACCCATAACCGGCGCGAGGATTTATAGGCGGGTTTTAAATTTAAAAACAATATGCTTCATTTGAAAATAAAAGAATACTTGGAAAGTTTAGAAAAAGAGGAAAGCACTCTTGCTTTTTTCCGTGGGGAACATGAGATTGCAAAAAGGATAAAAGACATTCTGAAAGAAGAACGAGAATACGAACCGACAAAAGAAGATGTTGCCGAGCAAATGGCTTTTGATTTTATGGCGGAGTATTCAAATGATAACTCTGGCTGGGGAACATATCACGGACCAATGTTTGTTTTGCCGAATGATAAAGGGAAAATGGTGGAGTACCCGAGCATTAAGCGTATAGATCAAGAAATGCTGGAGTATTGGGCTAAAAGAGCAAGAGAAAGTGAGAGCCCCATTTTGTCATCTCGCTATGCAGATTTGGTTGTTGATTTTTCACCAAAAGTTTTAAACAAAAATGCTGATGTTGATGTACTCCAAAAGGTTGTGGATTCAAACATTGCTATTTGTGAAAAATCACTTGCAGAACCTTTGGACTGCAAAAGAAAAATCAAAAGAGCTTTGAATTTATCAATTCAAATAAACGATCTAAAACGGATTGAGAATACAAAAAATACAATTCTACAATTAGAAAAAGATATTGCCGTAGATGATAAACCTGGACTTTGGGGCTTTGCTTTCAAATGGTTGCTTTTGGATTTCGCAAAGAAAGTAACACTTGAAGATACAGAAAAAATTGATCTGATAAACGAGCTTGAAGAAAAACTGAAAAGGATTGAGGAAAATCCATGGCTTGTAGAAAACGCCGTTTCTTTACTCGCGGAATATTATGCAAGTCAGAAAGATGAAGAAAATCTTATGCGCGTTTTGGGTGTTTTGGAAAATTCACTCAAAACAAATGAGCGTTCAAATTCTGACGCTTTACTAAAAACACACGCTTACGAACAGATACATGAGATTTATCGAAAATACGCAAGTCGTTTTCCAGAAGCAGAAAAAGCAAACAAAAGACTTTCACAGGAGATTGGGCAACTTGATCTAGATTGGGAAAAATCTCTGAAAGAAATATCTGTTGAAACAGAGATTAAAAAAGAAGATATTGAAAATTATCTGAAAGGGATTTTTGAAGAAAGCAAAGACGACAAATTGGAAATAGTTATGGCTAAAATAGCGGTCAGTCATTTGCCAAAAAAAGACGCCGTCAATAAACAACTTGACGATGTTTCCAGTAAACATCCAATACAATTTTTATGCACCAAGCAAGTCATCTCGGACGACGGAGTGCCGATTGCCAAATTATCTACACTGGATGAAGACTATGACAATCACTTTCAAAGCTACGCTTTGCAAGATATGCAATTCGGCTCATTTTTCCTTTCGCTCACAATGGATGAATTACGAAAGCAATTTAGTAAAGAAAGGATATTGGAGTATTTTGAAAAGTCAGTAGTTTTTGAAAATGAAAACAAAAAATATCTGAAACGAGCAATTTCCGCATATTGGGATGAAGACTATTTAGTCGCCTCTCATTTATTCAATCCGTTGATAGAAAGTGGGGTAAGAGAATTGATAAAAATTTGCGGTGGTCTAGTTTTGAAGCCAAATGGATTAAATGGATACGATAATGTGCTACTTAGAGGATTGCTTAAAAATGAGCAGATTTTTGAAAATGTCTTTTCAAAAAGGGGATACAATGTTTTGTTTTATTTCAGACTGGTTCTTACTGAAAAAATAGGCATGAATCTACGAAACGATTTCGCACATGGACTTGGTAAGAAAAAGTTTTTTGGGCGCGACGCTTCCGATAGGTTGTTTCATATTTTGATTTGGCTATCACTGGTCAGGAGAAAATAATTAACAGATAATAGACTTTGATTTAATAACATCATGAAAACAACACTCAAAGCGGATATTGCCGTGAAGGACTTGTGCGACGGGTTTGTGTACAATGAACTCGAGGGCAAGGGATTGTTCGGGCTTTCGGGCACACTGACAATCCAGCTGGAATATCAGCGCAATTATAGACAAGGAAAATTTACCGGATATTACGCATTGAGTTTTGTATGAAACAAGACAAAAAGACAAGCAACCACTGTATGATCCGCTCGTCGGCGGCGGAGTATCTGACGTATGCATCGGCGACCGGCGGACAGGAAAGCGCGGTCGAGTTGCGGTATGAGGATGAGAATCTCTGGCTTTCCCAGAAGCGCATCGCCGAACTCTACGGGGTGTCCGTATCGGCGGTAAACCAGCATCTCAAAAGGCTTTTGCGGGACAGTGAGCTCGATGCGTCAGGTATTAAGAAATACTTCATAACTGCCACGGACGGAAAAGTGACGCACGAACTTGCCAAGAAGTTTGCAGAGTCCGAGTTCGAGAGGTATCGTATCGTACAGGACCGACTGTTCGAGAGCGACTTCGACCGTTTCGTGCAGTTGGAGGAAAAAGCATCGGAATCGGGTGTTCGGAAAGATACTGATGGGGAAGTCGGAACATGATATGAAGATTGAAGATTGAAAAATGTATGACCCCCGACGCATCCCTCGCCATCTTCGAGACACATAAGATTCGCCGTCATTTCGACGAGAAGACGGAGACGTGGTATTTTTCGGTGGTCGATATCGTGGCGGCTTTGACGGATTCGCCGAATCCGACGGATTATCTGAAAAAGGCCAGAAAAAGGGATCCGGAACTCGGATCCTATCTGGGGACATATTGTCCCCAGATAGAAATGGCTACGGTAAGCGGAAAGAAAAGAAAGACGCTTGCCGGAAATGTGGAGAATATCTTCCGTATCATCCAGTCCGTTCCCAGCAAGAAGGCTGAGCCGATCAAATTATGGCTTGCCAGGGTCGGCTATGAACGGATGCAGGAAATGACCGATCCCGAACAGGCCTTGAACCGCTCCCGCGAATATTGGCGGAAGCAGGGTAGGAGCGAGAAGTGGATACAGCAGCGGATGACGGGGCAGGAGACGCGGAACAAGCTGACCGACTATTGGTCGGAGCACGGCGTGGAGCAGGGCGGGGAGTTCGCCATTCTGACGAATATCATCCACGAGGAGTGGAGCGACCTGTCCGTGAAGGAGCACAAGAAACTGAAGGGCTTGAAGACGCAGAATCTCCGCGACCACATGAGCGAAGAGGAACTCATCTTCACCGCACTTGCCGAACTCTCCACCCGGAGGATCGCCGAGACGGACGAGACTCGCGGCTTGGAGGAAAACAAGATTCCTGCTAAGAAGGGTGGGCGGATCGCCCGGGACGCGCGGAAGGCACTCGAAGCGCGGACGGGGAAATCGGTCGTGACCGGGAACAATTATCTTTTGGGCGGAAAATCCATTAAGAGGCTGAAATGATATGAAAACGACACTGAGGACCGATATCACCGTCAAGGAGATTTGCGACGGCTTCGTCTACAACGAACTCGAGGGCAAGGGGCTGTTCGGTTTGTCCGGAAGACTGACCATCCAGCCGGAGTATCAGCGAAGCTATATCTATGCCGACGGCAAGCGGGACGTGGCGGTCATCGAGTCGCTCCTCAAGGGGTATCCGCTCGGGCTTATCTATTTCAATACGGTGAGCGATGGGAAATTCGAGGTTCTGGACGGGCAGCAACGCATCACGAGTATCGGTCGCTATGTGACGGACAAGTTCGCTATCAAAGACGAAAACGGACTGCCACAGAATTTTACCGGCATAGCAGCGAATAAAAAAGATCTGATCATGGAAACGAAACTATTGATTTACGAATGTGAGGGGACGGAGAGCGAGATCAAGGAATGGTTTCGGACGATCAATATCGCGGGGGTGCCGCTCAACGAGCAGGAACTCTTGAACGCGGTGTATTCCGGACCGTTCGTGACGCTTGGCAAGGCGGAGTTCAGCAACAGCGGCAACGCCAACATACAGAAGTGGAACGCCTATGTCGCGGGGAGCGCGAACCGGCAGGACTTCTGGCATCGCGCGCTCGAGTGGGTGAGTCGCGGCGATATCGGCGGGTATATGAGTCGGCATCGTCACGATACGGACATCGCAGAGGTGAAGACATACTTCGATACGGTGATCGACTGGGTGTCGGGCGTGTTTACCGACGTGGAGAGCGAGATGCGCGGACTCGAATGGGGGCGGCTCTACGAGACCTATCACGGGAGCGCGTACGATCCGGCGGAAGTGTCGCGTGACGTCCGCGCGCTTTACGGCGATCCGTACGTGAAGAACCGAAAGGGCATTTTCGAGTACGTGCTCGGCGGGAAGAAAGACTCGAGACTGCTCGACGTTCGGGTCTTCGACGAGGCGACGAAGAAGTCGGTCTATGCGAGGCAGACGGCGGATGCCGAAGCGAAGGGCGTCTCGAACTGTCCGCTCTGCATGATCGGACATGATGCGAACCGGGAGAGGATCTGGAAACTCTCGGAGATGGATGCCGACCACATGGCGGCGTGGAGCACGGGCGGCGCGACGGACGCGAAAAATTGCCAGATGCTTTGCAAGACGCACAACCGCGCGAAGGGGAACCGGTAGAGAGAGGTATTGACGTACCGGAAATATATATTTAATTACGTATTTAAATACGTACTTCATTTCACGACCATGGACCAGCGACATATCCGGAATTTCTGCATCATCGCGCATATCGACCCCGCCCTTCACGAAAGGCGGGGCAAGTCAGTCGGAAAGAACGTTTGAATGTATGAATCAACGACAGATTAGAAACTTCTGCATCATCGCGCATATCGACCACGGGAAATCGACCCTGGCCGACCGGCTTATCGAACTCACGCACGCCGTCGAGGAACGCAAGATGAAAGATCAGCTCCTTGACCAGATGGACCTGGAGCGGGAGCGGGGCATCACGATCAAACTGCAACCGGTACGGATGCGGTACCGGAGGCAGATAGCAGATAACAGGGAACAGAGAACGGGAACGAAAACGAATGACAGCGGGCAGCCGGATATGAAGGAAGTGCAGTCGGATACCGATTACATACTGAACCTTATCGACACGCCCGGGCATGTGGATTTCCATTACGAGGTCTCACGTTCCCTTGCCGCCGTGGAAGGGGCGGTGTTGCTCGTCGATGCGACGAAAGGCGTGCAGGCGCAGACGCTTGCGAACCTGTATCTCGCCATCGAGCAGGGGCTCGAGATCATTCCGGTCGTGAATAAGATCGATCTGCCGAACGCACAGGTGGACAAGACGAAGAAGGAGATCGTGCACATCCTCGGTTGTTCGGAAGACGATATCCTGCTCGCCTCGGGGAAGACGGGAATCGGCGTGCGCGAAATCCTGGACCGTATCGTGGAACGCGTTCCGTCTCCGAAGGGCGATGCCGGCAAACCGCTTCGCGCTCTCATTTTCGACTCCGTCTACGATACCTACAAGGGGGTCGTCGCATATGTCCGTCTGGTCGATGGGACCGTCTCCCGGGATACGTCCCTTCATATGATCGGCACCGGGGAGGGGAGTCTCGCGATCGAGGTCGGAACCTTTCATCCGCAGCTCGTGACCGCGAAGGAACTTTCGGCCGGGGATATCGGCTATATCGCGACGGGTCTGAAGGAAGTCGCCCATTGCCGCGTCGGCGATACCGTCACGGTGCGTCCGCGGGAACGCGAAAAGCTCGTCGTGGAAGCGTTGCCGGGTTATCGCGAGATGAAGCCGGTCGTGTATGCGAGCTTTTATCCCGTCGAGGGTGACGAATACGGTCTCATGCGCGACGCGCTTGACAAGCTCCGGCTCAACGATGCCGCGTTCGTGTTCGAGCCCGAATCGAACCAGGCGCTCGGTCGCGGATTCCGTTGCGGATTTCTGGGTCTCCTGCATATGGAGATCATCCAGGAACGTCTCCGGCGCGAGTTCGGCATGGAGCCGACCATCACGACCCCGTCGGTCGTGTACGAGCTGCAGCTTCGGGGAGGGGACCGCGTGCCGATGTACGCCCCTTCGGACATGCCGGACCCGGCGGGCATCGAGAAGATATTCGAACCGTACGTCGAGCTTTCCATCGTCGTGCCGAGCGAGTACCTCGGGAACGTCATGAACCTTTCCCAGTCCATCCGTGCGGAGTATAAGAATACGGAGTACATAGATGCGGAGCGCGTCCTCCTCGTCTTTCACGCCCCGCTCATGGACGTGATCGTCAACTTCCACGATGAACTCAAAAGCGCCACGGCGGGCTATGCTTCCATGAACTACGAACCGATAGGCTATCGGGAAAGTGACGTGGTCAAGCTTGATATCCTGGTCGCCGGTGATCGTGTGGACGCGTTTTCCCGGATGATACCCAAGGCGCGCGCGTTCGACGAGGGGAAGCGGACGACCGAGAAGCTCAAGGACGCGATTCCGCGTCAGAACTTCGCAGTGGCGATTCAGGCGACCATCGGCGGCAAAGTCATCGCCCGGTCGACGATTTCGGCGTTCCGAAAGGACGTGACCGCCAAATTGTACGGCGGTGATTTCTCGCGCAAAAAGAAACTGCTCGAGAAGCAGAAAAAAGGGAAAAAACGCATGGAGTCCCTTGGTCGCGTTTCCATCCCGTCCGAGGCCTTTCTGGCTATCCTGAAGAAATGAACGGAAAAAATTCCGTATTATTCCGCTTCCCATGCATGTTTGCTTGACTTTCTTTCTGATGCGTGGTAGGAATGTTACGAACATTGGTCGTTTTTTTACAACTTTTCCGGAGATTCTCATGAATCAGCCAACCTTTTCCTTTCGCAGCGCGAGTTATCGTTTCGCACGGTGGTTTACGTGTCACTCAACCGCTATTTATTGGTTTTTCGTCGGCTCGGTTTTTGTTTTTTTTAGCTTCTTATTAGTGGCGAAGTGGTGGAATCGTCCTGATCTTTCACTCACGTTTTTTCTCGATCTGGCGAACTATCTCTTTGCGGTGATAGTTTTTGCTGTCGGATTTCTTGGGGTTTTTTTCAACCTTCTTCGTATCGTTAAAAATGCGGATTGGGAAACCGAGTATCTTCGTAACCGGATTGCCTGGATCGGATGGAATGGCGCATTCCAAATGGAAGCCCGAGAGGCGATGAATATGGGCCTTCCGGAAATGCGGGAGTGGGTCCTTGCAGAGAGTAAGCAGCGAGGATGGCCGGATCCGGAGACTTTCGGTTACGGAAGAGGCGACGCTGATATGGAAAGGCTGTCAAAGCAGTATTCGAATTCTGACGAGCCGGAGCAAGAAGAGTCACCGGAGGACTTCCGCCTGTTTTTCGACCCGCTCACGGGGCCGTATAGTTTTCCGGATTCGGGCCGACCTCTGATCTAAAACTTTGGCAGTTCTTTTTTTGACCGCTCGGCAGGCAATGCTTGCCGAGCGGTTTTTTTGTGTCTTTTTCCAGGGCAGTTTTCGGCAGGCGCGAGATATGGTATTCTCGACTGCGTAATCGGTAGGAGGACGTCGTATGATACGAAACATAAAAAAGAGTCTGAAGGTCGTCGAGAAGCATGTCGACGAACTTCCGGTCGAGCACCAGGGGAATCTCTTTTCCGCCGCGATCGCACTCGTCACTCTGGTCGCTATCGTCCATGCGGTTGTCTGATGACTGTTTTTTCCGGGTTCTTTTCAGAACCTGTCTCTTGTCTCTTCCGCAACGAAAGTCTGCTATTTCGAGCGAAACATTCGGGGATTTTCGATGGCTATCCGGTGATACCCCGGGAAAGTATTCGGCATGTGGTGCCGAATACTCGGATTTTGCAGCCGAAATGGCGGAGTCGCGGTAGGAAACGGAGAGAGAGGACAGGTTCTCAGGCTCCGTTCGTCGGGGCGTTTTTTATATCTTGCCCGTTTTGACCTTTCCAATCCCGGGGGTATAATGGAGACGTAAACATTTGAACGGGGTACCGCGGCCTCCCGAAATGGGCGTCCTGGTCCGAATATCCTTATGGAGCTGAATCTTACCGACAAGAATTTCGAGACGGAAGTCATCAAGAGCGATGTTCCGGTCCTCGTCGATTTTTTCGCGCCGTGGTGCGGTCCGTGCCAGATGCTCGGGACGGTCGTCGACAAGCTTGCGGCAGAGGTGTCGGGAGCGAAAGTCGCCAAACTGAATGTCGATGAGAATCCCGATACGGCCGCGGCATACGATATCATGTCCATTCCGACCATAAAGATCTTCAAGGGTGGCAAAGTGGTGAAGGAGTTCAACGGCGTCCAGTCCAAGGACAAGCTGAAGGAGGAGTTGGAAAGCGCGTAAGACCCGTCGGTTTCGTCCGATGCGTCCTACCTGTTTCGAAGCGGAGAAACATAAAACAACCATATGAAGATATTCCGAGAAAGGATCGAGTTCGAGACCAAGACGCAGATCGAGTTCGTGAACATCACGGACCGCGTTTCGGATGTTGTGGCGAAATCGGGCGTACGCGAGGGAATCGTCACGATTTTTTCGCCGCATACGACGATGAGCGTGACGATCAATCATGACGAGCCGCTGCTCCTGCAGGACTTCATGCGCGTGCTGTACAAGGCGGCTCCGGTCGACGATCAGTATACGCACGACCTGTTCGAGCTTTCGCGGGGAACGAAATCCGACGGACGATCGAACGGACACTCGCATTGCAAGGCGCTCCTGCTCGGAGCGAGCGAAACGATTCCGGTGGAGCGGGGGCACTTGCTGCTTACCGAGCTTCAGACGGTTTTCGCGGTCGAGTTCGACGGATCGCGGAAGCGTGACGTGATCGTTCAGGTCATGGGCGAGTAGGCCGCCCGGTCCCTCCCGGAAAATGGATTCGGTTCCGTGGGTCGTTTCCGATGTTTCATGTTTTTTGGCACCCGCTATGAGTCGTCTCATCAACATGCTTATCACGCAGGGATATCTCAAGTCCGATGCCCTGATCGAAGCGTTCAGTCATATCCGCCGCGAGGATTTCGTTCCGGAAGAGCTTGCAGCCGAGGCGGAAACGAATATTCCTCTTCCGATAGGCTACGGCCAGACGATTTCCCAGCCGCTTACGGTCGCGGTCATGTTGGAGCTTCTCGACGTGAAAGCGGGCCAGAAAGTCCTTGATGTCGGCAGCGGTTCCGGCTGGTCCTCGGCCCTTTTGGGGTACGCCGTCGGGGAAGAAGGACTTGTCGTCGCCATCGAGCGGATACCGGAACTGTACGATTTCGGAAAAAAGAATATCGACAAGTTCGGATTCGTAAGTCTCAAGCGGGTGAAGTGCGTCCTTGGAAACGGAGCGGACGGGTATCCGGAGGAAGCGCCGTATGATCGCATACTCGTCTCCGCTTCTTCGGAAGAGATTCCCGAAGCGTACAAGAAGCAGCTTGCCGTCGGCGGGAAGATGGTCATCCCGATATACAACTCGCTCGCGTATATCGAAAAGCGTGGGGAGGACGATTTTTACATCGAACGGTTTCCCGGATTCGTGTTCGTCCCGCTCATCGAGAACTCGTCGTCCATCTGAACGGGGCGTCCGTACGAACGGTAATTTCTGAAACATCGAGTCATGGAACAGTCGGATTCCGCATCGGAAACGGTCGTCAAAAAGAAAGGCATGTCGCGGACGATCGGGATGGTTGCGGTTTTTTTTGTCGCGATAGCCGTTGTCATCGTCGTCGGATTCCTTTCGTTGAAACGCAGTGTCGATACATTCCGCGGAAGTCGCCAGGATGCCGTCGTCGTAACGTTCGGTGAACGGGAGAGCGCGGTCGCGCTCGCCACCGAACTTCGGAAGGCCGGGATAATCCGATCCGAACTCCCGTTCCTGTATTACCTGTTCCGCGAAGACCTTCGGACGAAACTGAAAGCGGGAAACTATTCGTTGAGCGGGACCATGCCGATACGGGATATCGTCGCGAAGATCGTCCGTGGGGAGACGGTCGAGAAGGGGATCAGGGTTACGTTTCCCGAGGGTATGACCGCGGCGGAGATGGCGGCACGTCTTGATGCGAACGGGTTGCCGGGGGCGGCGTTTCTCGGTCTCGCCATGCATCCCGATGCCGCGCTTCGGAGCCGATACGCGTTTCTTACCGTCCTTCCGGCCGGCACTTCGCTCGAGGGGTTTCTCTTCCCAGACACGTACTTCTTCGACCCGAAGCTCGGAGCGGATGCGATCATCGCGAAAATGCTCGACGGATTCAAGGATCGCGCGGCGCCGATACTGTCCGGGGTGCCTGTCGACAAGCGGTATGCGTCACTCATTCTCGCGAGTATCGTCGAGATGGAAGTGCGGACGGACGCGGACCGGAAAACGGTCGCGGACCTGTTTCTTCGCCGCATCGCCTCGGGCATGCCGCTTCAGAGCGACGCGACGGTGCGGTATGCGCTCGGCGAGACGAAGGTGAAACATTCTCTCGAGGATATCGCCATCGATTCCCCATACAATACGTACCAGAACAAGGGGCTTCCTCTCGGACCGATTTCGAACCCGGGTGTTTCCTCGATCGGGGCGGTTCTCGATCCTACGCCGAACCGGTATCTGTATTTTCTCAACAATCCCGATACCGGCCAGACCATATTTTCCGAGACGTTCGAAGAACATGTCGCGAACAAGGCGAAAAACGGACTCTAGTAGTCACAAGTCGGAAGTACAAAGTCGAAAGCATGCCCCGTGGCAGATCTTGCAAGGCTGTACGAGATTGTAAGAAAAAATACGTTTGGAAAAAAAAGAAAACCCACCGCTGCGTGCAGAGGATTTTCTCTGCGCGGTGGGCTGATTAAAAAATGGTCGTAATGTCTTTTGGGTCGGGATTTCTGACGACGCATTTTACACGTGTCGATGGAACGACCGTGCGCACCTTGTCAAAAACGTTTCTTCCGACGCCTTTGGAAAGCGTATTCCTGTCCTCAAGCCCCATCGTTTCCGGGATATCGAGAATTTCGACAAGGACCTCATTCCCGAGACCATCCGGCATCAAGTCTTCTTCATAGAGGACAAGAAGGTCGTTTTCCTGTTCCACTTTCGCACTCGGAACAGAACGTACCACAGCGGCTATTTCTTCGTAGAGGACATTGAGCACGGGGTCACCCTTGCTCCATGGCAGGCAGGCTATTCGAATAGTAATCATGTCGGTCTATCTCCTTTTCTCGGAATTCCGAGGTTTGACGTTATTGTTAAGTGATTCGTTTAAGAACATCAAATAATAGTCTTTTTGAATAGGGAAGTCAATACTCATGTACGGGAACATTGTATACTTTAGACACGGTGATTTAGTATTTCGATGGCCATTCGACCGACTCATATTTAGCACTCTCACATGTGGATTGCTAATCTTTTCGTTTTACGGTATAGTAGTGGGGATTCACTTCTTTCAGCAATGACGACTTATGGCGAATAAGGACTATTACGCGATACTTGGTATTCCACGGGATGCATCCCAAGATGACGTCAAAAAGGCGTTCCGCAAACTTGCGCACAAGCACCATCCCGACAAACAGGGTGGCGACGAGGCGAAGTTCAAGGAGGCGAACGAAGCCTACGGAGTGCTATCCGATCCGGAGAAGCGTAAGCGATACGATCAGTTCGGGTCGGCGGAAGGGCCGGCCGGTTTCGGGGGTTTCAATGGTAACGGCGCCGGCGGTTTCGATTTCGGAGATTTCCAATTCGGCGGGGGCGCCGGCGGATTCGAGGATCTCTTTTCGGACATATTCAGCGGCGGTTATTCGGGCGCGCGATCACGCGGTCCCCGCGCCGGATCCGATATCCAGGTGGATGTCGAAATCCCGTTCATGGACATGGTAAGCGGAACCGATAGGACGGTGCGACTTCGCAAGACCGTATCCTGTTCGGACTGTGACGGTTCCGGGGGGAAGAAGGGTTCGAAAGAGATTTCCTGTAAGGAGTGCGGAGGGTCCGGCCAGGTCCGGCAGACGGTGAGGAGCATACTCGGGACGTTCGCCCAGGTGACACAGTGTCCGAAGTGTCATGGGAAAGGCAAGCGGTACGAGGAAGATTGTCAGAGGTGTCACGGATTGGGACGGGTGACCGGTGAAGAGGAAGTGCTGGTCAGGATTCCCGCGGGTATCGATGACGGGCAGGTCATATCCGTCCCCGGCAAGGGTGCGGCCGGTGAGCCCGGAGCGCCTGCGGGAGATCTCTATGTCGCGGTCCACGTGATCCCGCATCCTTCTTTCGAACGTCGAGGGGAGAGTATCCTCTCCAGACTTCAAATCTCGTTCGCACAGGCGGCGCTCGGGGATACCGTGTCCGTCGAGACGGTCGGCGGTCCGGTACGGATGAAGGTGCCCGCCGGAACGCAGCCCGGCGAAGTGTTCCGTATAAAAGGAAAAGGTCTTCGGAGTGTCAGGGGATTCGGACAGGGCGACCATCTCGTGACGGTCTCCGTCGTTGTCCCGAAACATGTCTCCGGCAAGGAAAAGAAATTGATCGAGGATCTCCGCGGTCTTGACCGGAAGTGATCGTGGCGTGAACGCGATTTCGGTTATCGCTTGAACCGGCCCATGAAACGGGCCGGTTTTTCCATCCGTCGGCCTTTTCTGGTATAATCTACTCGTAAGCGCTTTCATCGTTGCATATGGAAAATGTGAAAAAAAGCGTCGTCGTCATCGACGATGACGAGGAAACCCGGACCCTGTTCGCGGAGATTCTTCGTTCCGAAGGGTTCGACGTCCGGGAAGCGGTCGACGGGCTCGACGGATTGGAGAAGATCACTCAGATGGTTCCTGATGCCGTGCTGTCGGGCATCATCATGCCCCGGATGGACGGGTTCGCGTTGGTGGAAGGGTTGAAGCGGAACGTGATAACGGCACATGTTCCGGTTATTTTTCTTTCCCATATGGGACGGGAAGAGGATAGGGTGCGTGCCGAGGCGATCGGCGTATCCGATTTCTTCGTCACGACGATGATGCCGCCGCGCGACATTCTCAGCCGTATCGGAGCGCTATTCTCCCACTCGCAGTATCTCATCATTCCGAATCCGTACGAGCTTGACGCGCAACGGCTCGCGCAGGACCTGAATCTCAACCGCGATTTTCTTTGTTCCGAGGGTGGAGAGAAACTCGCATTACGTCTGACAGTCAAAGATATTGCAAACCGACGTTTCGAAGCCGAACTCGTGTGCGTCTGAGTCGCGGAGTGATTGATATGGAACGATTCGGATTTCATCGGGAATCCGGACGGTTTAGCGGTCGTTCCCGATATCTCATACGTTATGTCCCCAGTCTGGTCACTGAAATCGGTTGAAGAATCCGAAGACGGACCCGAATCGGTCGAGGTCGCGATCGACACGTTGCTTTCGCTGCGCGGCATCGCGACGGCCGAAGAGCGTGCGAGCTTTCTCGAACCGGACTATGATAGGGATCTTCACGACCCGTTCCTGTTCTCGTCGATGGAACGCGTCATGGAGCGTTTCCGCGATGCTCGGGATAAGGGGGAACGGGTGGGGTTGTTCGGGGATTTCGACGCCGACGGCATCACGTCGACGGTCCTTCTTCATGAGGCGCTTTCGAAACTCGGCATTCCGGTATCGGTCTATCTTCCCGACAAGCATGTCGAAGGACACGGGCTTTCGGTGGCCGCGCTCGACACCTTCGAACGTGACGGGGCGACGCTCGTGGTTACGGTCGATTGCGGCATGACCGACCACGGCCCGATCGCCGATGCGCGGAAGCGGGGAATGGACGTCATCGTCATCGATCATCATCATGTTCCTCCGGTCCTGCCGGACGCGTACGCGTTCGTCAATCCGCGGCTGCCCGGCGAGTCATATCCCTTCAAGGAGCTCTGTGGCGCGGGTATCTCGTTCAAGGTGCTTCAGGCCGTCTTCATGACGTTCTTTCCGGATGAGCGGGAGCAGCTGAAGTGGTTCCTGGACGTCGCCGCGGTCGGGACGGTCGCGGACGTGATGCCGCTCATCGGCGAGAACCGAACCATCGTCACGTACGGCCTCGTCGTACTGTCGAAGTCGAAGCGGCACGGATTCCGGGAGATGATTTCCCGTGGCCGCATGCGATCTTCAGGTGGTAAGGCGCCGGTCGCCCGCGATATCAGTTTCCAGATCGCGCCGCGCCTCAATGCGGCAAGTCGCATGGCGCATGCCAAGGCGGCGCACGACCTGCTCATCGAGCCCGATGCCGACCGCGCGAAAGAGCTGGCCGAAATACTCGAATCATACAATACGGACCGGCAGAAAGTGAGTGCCGAGATCGCGAAATCCGTCCAGAAGATCGCCGTGTCGCGGCCGGAACGCCGTTTCGTGTTCGCGGCTCACGAGGATTTCCATTTCGGAGTGGTCGGGTTGGTCGCCGGCAAGATCGCGAACGAGTTTCGAAAACCGACGATCGTCCTGACGAAAGGTTCCGAAATAAGCCGTGGGTCTCTTCGGAGTATCCCGGAACTCAATATCATCGAAGTGATCGAAGCATGCGGCGATCTGTTGGAGCGCTTCGGCGGACATGCCCAGGCGGCGGGACTGACGGTCCGAAACGAGAACCTCGACGCGCTCGAAGAACGGCTTGAACGGCTTGCCGCGGAACGCATGACCGGCGAGCGTCTCGAGCCCGAGACCGTCGTCGATATGCGTCTTCCGCAGTCACTGCTTACGCTTGATTTCGCCCGGCGGGTCAAGCGGCTGGCTCCGTTCGGGGAAGGGAATCCGGAGCCGGTATTCCTGTTCGAAGGTGCCCGTGTGGAAGAGGTCCGACCGGTTGGATCGGATGGGAAGCATCTTAAACTCGCCTTATCGGTTCCCGGCGGACGCGTTTTCGATGCGATAGGGTTCTCTCTTGCGAACAAGATCCCCGGGCTCATGTCTGGCGATGCGCTCGATATCCTGTTTCAGCTTGACGAGAACGAATGGAACGGCTCGGTGAATCTGCAACTCAAGCTTGTTGATATGTGCCGGAGTGAGAAGTAATAACATGCATCATATGAAGCTCTTGTTGACTTCGACGGGATTGACGACCCCGATGATAAGGGATTTTTTTATCGGTCAGTTTGATCGATTGAACGATAAGACGGCAAGTGTCGTAACGGCGGGTAGATCGCTGGAGGAACGGAGACATATAGAAGCATCGATACATGAAATGCGGGGCCTCGGTATCGAAACATCCGAGTTGGATATCTCAAAAGGTGATCGCTTTGAAAACGCGGAAAAGACCGACATCTATTACGTCTGTGGTGGTAATACCTATTACATACTCGACCGAATTAGGAAAACCGGCTTGGATGCGCTTTTAAAGTCCGAGATACGAAATGGGAAATTCTATCTTGGCGTGAGTGCCGGGAGCATCGTTGTCGGTCCGAATATTGCGATTGCCGGGTTCGGAGACGGAGGAGACGAGAATGATGTCCGTCTCGAGGACCTGTCGGGGTTGGGTCTGGTTGAGTGTATTATTTCCCCACATTTCAATAAGGGCGAAGAGGAGGCTTTGAAAACATTTACTGCAGAATGGCATGAAAGGGATGTCATAGCTCTTTCCGATGAACAAGCAGTATATGTAGAAAATGGGAAAAATACTTTGATTTGTGGTACACTGTGAGATATGGAAACGATCGTGATGTATTCGGACGGGGGATCGAGGGGAAACCCGGGGCCGGCGGCCCTGGGTGTCTTCATAGAGACCTTGGATAAGCGATTTGGCGAATATATCGGGGAGAAGACGAACAACGAGGCGGAATATGCCGCCATAGTCGCCGGACTCCGCAAGATCAAGGCGATCGTCGGCAAGGAAAAGGCGAAAAGGACGCATGTGGAATGTCGGATGGATTCGGAACTGGCGTGTCGACAGCTGAATCACGTGTATAAGATCGAGAACGCGAAACTCCAGCCGCTCTTTTTCGAGGTATGGAACCTGATGCTCGATTTCGGACAGGTATCATTCTCGCATATTCCCCGCGAGCAGAATACCGTAGCGGATGCGGAGGCCAACAAGGCGATGGACGACGCGGCAGCGGCAGCGCGACAGAAAAGGATGTTCTAGGAAGTCACGAGTCGAAAGCGTAAAGTTGTAAACCCATCAGGTCGACAGAGTTCGGAAGCGATGTGGTAATGAAGTACGGAGCGAGCCATATGAAAAAGAAGACGAAAATCGTCTGGATAGTCATACTCTTGATTTTGATCGGTGGGACGACCGCCTGGTTTTCGACGCGGCCGCCGAAGAAGCTGTACGAGACGGAAAAGGTGTCGCGAACGACCGTCGCGCAGACCGTTTCGGTCACCGGCGAACTGGTGCCGCGGGAGTATGCCGACCTTTCATTTACGGGAGTCGGAACTGTGGAAAAAGTGCTCGTTTCCCGTGGTGACGCGGTGAAGGCGGGGCAGGTAATCGCCACGCTCGATACGTCCGTCCTCCGTTCCCAGCTTGCCAACGCGAACCTGGCTCTTTCCGTGGCGGTTGAGAATGAACGTCTTGCCCGTCGCGGCAGGGTCACTCCGTGGGACAAGCTTGCTCCGGAAGAGCGCGAAGCGAAGAAGCTCGCGACCGAACAGGCGCGCCAACAGGTCCGAACGCTTGCGACTCAGATCGTTCAGACCTCGGTCGTGTCGCCCATCGACGGAATCGTGACGAAACTCGATATCAGGGAAGGGGAGACCGGACTCGCCGGCAGTGTTTTCGGGCGGGTATCGAAGGGCGATGATCTGGTTCTCGAAT